>CAZBWD010000092.1:0-7235 GCA_964495585.1 uncultured Thermotogae bacterium | reverse complement strand
ACAGGGTGCGGATGAGGACACCCGTGGCTGGGTCCCACAGCTTGATCGTGTTATCGTCCGACCCGGAGGCGAGGGTTCGCCCGTTGGGGGAGAAGGCGACTGAGGAGATGCCCCCCGTATGCCCGGACAGGGTGCGGATGAGGACACCCGTGGCTGGGTCCCACAGCTTGATCGTGTTATCCAACGCTCCGGAGGCGAGGGTCCGCCCGTTGGGGGAGAACGCCACCGAGAAGACTAAATTCGTATGGCCTGAAAGGGTGCGCAAGGGGACTTGAGCCACAGCGGCCTGGCCGATGAGCAGTACACCTAAGGCAAGAAGGAGTAGTTGCACTGGGAAAGGGGATGAGCGCAATCTAGGCATCCGAACCTCCTCCTCCGGGGGGACAAAGCATGAGGGTCCTTCGGGACCCTTTGTCACCCTGGATCAGGACCCGAAACGTCTCCTCGTGAGAAAGAGTCTTCCCTTTCCACCGGTTCCGTTCCGACTCCTGTAAGAAGTCATTGAGTACGATCTTCAGCACGATCCGGTTCCCGCTCACACCACTGACGAGAGGTTCGCCGGGCTCACGCCCGAGCTCGGTGCGCACATTCTTCGGAGTCACGATCTGCGCTTTGGTCGACATCTCCCCTATTCACAGCATCGTCTTCTTCCGCCTTGCTTGCAACACCGCCTCACCTGCTCGCGGTTCACCACAGCCGCTGTTGTTGATGCCTTCCTCCAATGGTCAAGCATTCCTTGCTGCTCCGTCGTCAGTGTGATCGGGGTGGCTTGCTTGGTCTCGCCTCTCCTTGTACAGCCAAGGTAGTCTTTCCCCAGCATATGCACTAACGATCACTTCTGCAAGGTAGTACTGGTGGGGAAAAACCCAGACTACCATCATCCTGGCTCTGATATTTCTGCAGGCACTTGAATTTCCAAGAATAATGTTATATAATGTCAGAGAAATAAAGCAGAATGTTCATGGCAGATATTAAGGAGTCAATAGCTAGTGTCAGGAAACTGCATGAGAGGCAGGGCGAGCAAATGCTGGATGACAAACCAAGAGCGGCCGTCTTCGTCGACGCCGCAAACTACTTCCATGCTCTCAAGGATGCGGGCTGGAGAATCGACTACGAGCGCTTCCTCGGACACTTCAGGACTGTGTATGATATTCGCTTGGCCTTTTACTACGAAGGCAAGCCCCCAGTCGGGGTCTTCTTCGACAGCAACCCGACGGCTTCGATCGACGACTTCAACGAAACAAAGGCCAAAGTCAAATCCTACCATCGGAAGCTCAAGGAGTTTGGTTACTGCATCCGCAGCAAACCGGTCGGTCGGCTCTACGACAAGTCTGCCGGGAAACCCATTCACAAGTGCAATTTCGATGTTGAAATCGCCATAGACGCGCTGGATCGAATCGATGACTACGATGTCTGCATTCTGTGCAGTGGAGATGGAGACTTCGACAAGCTCGTCCGCTACCTCAAGGGCAGGCACAGGCGCGTCGTCGTGGTTGCCCACAAGCCGTACCTGTCCAATCTCTTGCGCCCAAACAAGACGATCCTGCTGGGCGCCCTGCGCGCTGCCGTGGAATTGACATAGGCCCAGCCGTAGCCAGGCCCTTTCTCTCACGGAAACGTGAGATTTACCATATTGTCGCGAGTATAGCTATGTACATATGCCAAGTCAAGCCGCATGTCAGCAAGTCCAACCCCAGACGTCATCATCTCTTCTCGGTTGGCCCCAATCCCCAGTGACAGGACGCCAAAGGGACGAGACTTGGGGCCCGATTCCGGCGGCACATCCTCCGTGTCACTCCGACAACAGCCAGTTGCCGCTTCCGGACCATGCTTGGACATCTTCAGCAGTGTGAACGGGGCCGAACCCTGCATTCCAGAGCCAGAATCTAGTACATTGATGTGAAAATCCGGTCCACGCGCAATTCCGTTCTAGGAAGGATTGATCGTGCTTGCGTGAGCTGCTGTCTTGCCTCTTCCTGTGTGTACGCGGAAGATCTCGCACTCCCTCATTGCCCGGCTCTTTGCTTCCTTGTAAGATCAGCGCATCCCAAGAGAAGAAGGAGGGAACATGGTTCACGTCTCTTTGCCCGACGGGTCGAAGATCGACGTCGCCGAAGGCGCAACGCTCTTGAAAGTGGCCGAGGCGATCGGTGCGCGCCTGGCGCGCGATGCGGTCTGTGCGATGGTTGACGGCACGACGCGCGATCTGCGTGAGCGGCTCGCCGTGGACGCGAGTGTGACGTTCGTCACACGCGGCTCCGAGCAGGCCCTGGAGGTCCTGCGGCACACGACGACCCACGTCATGGCCCAGGCCGTGAAGCGGCTGTTCCCCCAGGTTCACTTGGGAATCGGCCCGGCGATCGAGGACGGCTTCTACTACGACTTCGACGTGGCCGAGCCGTTCAGCCCGGAACAGCTTGGCGAGATCGCCGCGGAGATGCGGCGGATCATCGCGGAGGACCTGCCGATCGAGCGAAGCGAGCTGTCAAAGGACGAGGCCAGAAAGCTCCTCACTGAGCAGGACGAGCCGCTCAAGCTCGAGCTGCTCGAGGACCTCGAGGGTGACAGGGTCTCGTTCTTCCGCCAGGGCGAGTTCGTCGACCTGTGCCGCGGGTCGCACCTGCGGTCGACCGGCCAGGTGAAGGCGGAGGGGTTCAAGCTCCTCTCGGTCGCGGGAGCGTACTGGCGCGGCGACGAGAGCCGCCCGATGCTCCAGCGGGTCTACGGCACCGCCTGGGAGAGCAAGAAGGACCTCGACGTTCACCTCGAGCGGCTCGCGCAGATGGAGGCGCGGGATCACCGCCGCCTGATCAAGGAGCTCGACCTCGTGAGCTTCCACGAGGAGGCCGGGGCGGGCCTGGCGTACTGGCACCCCAAGGGCGGCCGGATGCGCGTGTTGATCGAGGACTACTGGCGCAAGCTCCACTTCGAGGGCGGCTACGACATCGTCTTCACCCCGCACATCGGCCGCGCCCACCTCTGGGAGACCTCGGGGCACCTCGACTTCTACCGCGACGGGATGTACGCGCCGATGAACGTCGACGGGCAAGACTACTACATCAAACCGATGAACTGCCCGTTCCACATCATGATCTACAAGTCGAAGACCCGCTCCTACCGCGACCTGCCGCTTCGCTGGGCGGAACTCGGGACGGTGTACCGCTACGAGCGCAGCGGGACGCTCCACGGCCTCTTGCGCGTGCGTGGGTTCACCCAGGACGACGCCCACATCTTCTGCACCCCCGAGCAGATCGAGGGCGAGATCCTGCGGGTGCTCGACTTCAGCCTGAACCTCTTGCGCGGGTTCGGGTTCGAGGAGTTCAAGGTCGAGCTGTCCGTGCGCGATCCGAAGACGCCGGGGAAGTACGCCGGCGAGGAGGCGATGTGGGTAGAGGCCGAAGCGTCGCTCCTAAAGGCGCTCACCGCCCGCAAGCTCCCCTACGAGCGGATGGAGGGCGAGGCGGTCTTCTACGGGCCGAAGATCGACATCAAGGTGAAGGACGCCCTCGGCCGCACCTGGCAGTTGACGACGATCCAGTTCGACTTCAACGAGCCGAGCCGGTTCGACATGACCTACGTCGGCGAGGACGGGGCGCTGCACCGGCCGTACATGGTCCACCGTGCCCTGCTCGGCGCCCTGGAGCGGTTCTACGCCCTGCTCGTCGAGCACTACGCCGGCGCGTTTCCGGTGTGGCTGTGTCCGGTGCAGGCGGTGGTGATCCCGATCTCCGACCGCCACGGGGACTACGCAACGGGGGTCGCGCAGACGCTGCGCAAGGCGGGGATCCGGGTAGAGGTCGATCTCGCCTCGGAGCGGATGAACGCCAAGATCCGAAACGCCCAGCTCGAGAAGATCCCCTACATGCTGGTCGTCGGCGAGCGGGAGATGGAGGACGGCACCGTTTCGCTGCGGCTGCGCACCGGCGAGGACAAGGGCGCGATGTCGGTTGCCGATCTTGTGTCGTTCATCGCGGACAAGGTCGAGAAGAAGGTGCTCCTGTAAGGGGAGCGCCTGTCCTCTCAGCGGTGCTAGACGATCCGGCCGGCCGGTGGCAGTGCCTTGCGCAGCACGTCGACCGCGTCGGTCTCCTCCCATGTGGGCGAAAGGTCGGTCCGGCCGAAGTGCCCATAGCAGGCGAACGGCTCGTAGATCGGCCGCGCGAGGTCGAGCCGGTCGATGATCGCCCCGGGACGCAGGTCGAAGGCCTTCAGAACCGCCGCGCGCAGTTGGTCGTCGGGATGGGTTCCGGTGCCGTAGCTGTCGATGTTCACGGCGAGCGGGGCGGCGCGGCCGATCGCGTAGGCGATCTGGATCTCTACCTCGCGGGCGAGCCCGGCGGCGACGAGGTTCTTCGCCACGTAGCGGGCCATGTACGAGCCGGAGCGGTCGACCTTCGTGGGGTCCTTGCCGGAGAAGGCGCCGCCGCCGTGCGACCCGTAGCCGCCGTAGGTGTCGACGATGATCTTGCGGCCGGTCATCCCGGTGTCGGAGGCGGGGCCGCCGATGACGAACCGGCCCGAAGAGTTGACGAGCAGTTCGGTGTTCTTATCGATGAGCTCGCCGATCACCGGTCGGATGACCTGGTCGGTGATCTCCTGTTGCAGCCGCTCCGACTCGATGTCGGGGTCGTGCTGGGCGGCGATCAGCACCACGGCGGCGCGCACCGGACGGCCGTCCTCGTACTCGAGGGTCACCTGGGACTTCCCGTCGGGCCTCAGGTAGGGGAGGGTGCCGTCCCTGCGGACCCCCACGAGCCGCCGGGTCAGCCGGTGGGCGAGGAGGATGGGAAGCGGCATGAGTTCATCGGATCCCCGGCAGGCGTACCCGTACATGATTCCCTGGTCCCCCGCGCCGATCGAGTCGTAGCGGTCCACCCCCGTGCCGTTTCGGGCCTCCTTGGCCTTGGCGATCGCCGCAGCGATGTCCGGAGACTGCTCCTTGATCGCCGAGAGCACGGCGCAGTCGCGATAGTCGAACCGGTAGGCCGGGTTGTCGTAGCCGACCTCCTCGATGGCACGGCGGGCGATCCGGTCGATGTCGACGTAGGTCGCGGTGGTGATTTCCCCACCCACGAGGACGAGTCCGGTGGTGAGAAAGGTCTCGCAGGCGACGTGGGCATGGGGGTCCTTCGCGAGGACGGCGTCCAGGACCGCGTCGGAGATCCGGTCGGCCAGCTTGTCGGGGTGGCCCTCGGTGACGGACTCCGAAGTAAGATAGGCTCGATGCATGCTTCCTCCTTGGTCCCGTGAATCCTAGCCGGTCTCGCCGGAGGGCGCAAGGTTTGTCAGGGTCCCTTCCCCAGGATAGAATCGCGCCGCCAGGAGGGGAACATGAGGCAGATTTCGGTTCCGTACGGACACGAGAGCCGAATCGTGGTCCTTCCCGAGGAGAACCTGCTGGGGGTCGTCGAGGCCCGGAATCCGCCGGAGCGGCCGCTTTCCGAGGTCTTCGACGAGGCGTGGGACCACCCGATCGGGATCGACGATCCGGCGTTGCGGTTCCGCCCGGGCGAGACGGTCGCTTTCGTGGTGACCGACCACACCCGTCCCGCGACGAGCCGCGAGCTGTTCCCGCTTCTGTGGGAGCGGCTCTCCGGACGCGTCCGGACCTCCGACGTGACACTCGTCATCGCCACGGGCACCCACCGCCCGCCCACCCCGGCGGAGCTCGATGTCCTGTTGGGCGACCTCAGGGAGCGCTTCGAGGTCGTGATCCACGACTGCGACCGGGACCTCGTGGAGGTCGGCAGGAGCGGCCGCGGGACCCCGATCCTCGTCAACCGCCGCGTCGCCGAGGCGCAGCACGTCGTCACGCTTGGCCACATCGGCATGCACTACTTCGCGGGCTACTCCGGCGGGCGGAAGGCGATCCTCCCCGGCGTCGCCGGACGGGAGACGATCGCGCGCAACCACGCGCTCTTGACCGACCCGGCGTGCCAGGGGTGCCACTACGAAGGGAACCCGTTGAGCGAGGAGATGTCGGAGGCCGCGCGGCTCGTGGGGGTCGATTTCATCGTCGATGCGGTCCTCGGAGCCTCAGGGCGTGTGGCGAAGGTCGTCGTCGGGGACGTGGAGGCGGCGCACGCCGTGGGCCGCGCGACCTGGGACGGGCTGTTCCAGGTCGAGGTGCCCGAGCGCGCCGACCTGGTCATCGTCTCACCGGGCGGCCACCCCAGGGACATCAACCTCTACCAGGCGTACAAGGGCCTGTACAACGCCATGAGGGCGGTGCGCGACGGGGGGTTGGTCCTCTGGGTCGCGGCCTGTCCCGACGGGATCGGGAACCCGGTGTTCGCCGACTGGATGCAGCGCGCTGCCAGACCCGCGGATGTCCTGCGGATCTACAAGGAGGAGGGGTTCGTGCTCGGTGGGCACAAGGCGGTCTTCCTGGCGCGCGACCTCGAGCGGGCTCGGATCGCCCTGTGCTCGGAGATGGACGACGGCCTCGTGCGTCGCTTCTTCCTCGAGCCGGTCGGCGATCCGACGGGGATCCTCCCCATGGCACGGGAAGCGCTGGGGGAGGACTTCCGGGCGCTCGTGATGCCCCACGGCGCCGATACCTTCCCGCTTCTGCGGAGGGCGAACCGGGAATGAGCGCGCGGATCCTCCGCTACGAGACGCTTCCCTCGACCCAGGACCAGGCGCGCGCGCTGCTCAGTGACGTGACACAGGAAACGCTGGTCGTGCTCGCAAGGGAGCAGACCGCCGCTCGCGGTCGCCGCGGACGGGGGTGGATCTCGCCGGCCGGTGGCCTGTACGCCTCGCTCGTCGTCCCCTACGATCCGTTCCTGTTCCAACGGGTGGGGGTCGTGCTCGTGGGGGCGGTGCGCGGCTGCGGCGTGGAGGCGGTCCTCAAGTGGCCGAACGATGTCCTGGCGAACGGGAAGAAGCTCGCGGGGATCCTCATCGAACGGGAGGGCAACCACGCGATCGTGGGAATCGGCGTGAACCTCGACCGGGCCCCGCTCGCCGGGGCGACCAGCGTGAAACAGGAATCCGGCCGGTCGGTCGCGCCGGAGGCGCTGCTTGCGGTGCTCCTCGCGGAGCTCGACGCGGCCGAGGAGGACATTCTCCCGACGTACCGGTCGCTCCTCTCCACCCTCGGCCGGCAGGTTCGGATCGAGCGCGAGGGGCCCAACCGCGAGCGGGTCGGGGAGGCGGGGGGGAGCGACGCTCTCGGGCGGCTCCTCGGCCGGCAAGGGGGGAGGGTGGAGGCGGTCTGTGCGGGGGACTGC
>CAZBWD010000091.1:0-7236 GCA_964495585.1 uncultured Thermotogae bacterium | reverse complement strand
GAACCCCCAACCCAACGCCACTCTCGTCATTTCAGGCTCAGGAACTTCAGTCTAGTCGCGCGGTTCTTTCCAGTGGTTGACGGGTCCTTTCTCTTTGCGGCCCTTGCGGCTGCGCCGGAGGAAGGTCGGAATGTCGAGGTCGTGGACGCCGGTGCGGCTCTCCTGTTCCAGCTTTGCAAGCATCGTCTCGTCGCCGATCGGCGCGGCTTCCTCCTCCCCGTGGTAGGCGACCGAGAAGCCGGTGGCGATGATCGTCAGGCGCACCTTCTCCATCCCGTCGCGGATCGCCGTGCCGAAGATGATGTCCGCCCGGTCTGAGACCGCCTCGCGGATCAGGGACGCCGCCTCGGTCACCTCCTCCAGGGTCAGGTCCGCGCCGCCGGTGATGTTCATGATCACCTTGCGCGCCCCCTTGATCGAGCCGTCGAGCAGCGGGGAGAAGATCGCGTTGCGTGCGGCTTCCTTCGTCTTGCCTTCGCCCTCGCCCTCCCCGATTCCCATCATCGCGGTCCCGGCGTCACGGATCACACTCTCGATGTCGGCGAAGTCGAGGTTGATCATCCCGGGGACGGTGATCAGATCCGAGATCCCCTCCACGCCCTGGCGCAGGACCTCGTCTGCCATCTCGAACGCACGGGTGATCGGGGTGTCCGCCGGGGCGACCTTGAGGAGCTTGTCGTTAGCGATCGTGATCAGGGCGTCCACGGCCTGGGAGAGGCGGGCGATCCCGGCTTCCGCCTTCTCCGCGCGGGTGAGCCCCTCGAAGGAGAACGGCCGGGTGACGATCCCTGTCGTGAGGATCCCTGCCTCCTTCGCCAACGCAGCGATCACCGGCGCCGCGCCGGTGCCGGTGCCGCCTCCCATCCCGCAGGTGATGAACGCCATGTCGACCCCGTCCAAGAGGTCGAGGATCTCCTCATGGCTCTCCTCGGCCGCCGCCCGACCAACTTCGGGGTTCCCCCCGGCGCCGAGCCCGCCGGTCAGCTTGCGGCCAATCTGAAGGGACCGATGCGCCTGCACGACCTCTAGGACCTGCACATCGGTGTTGACCGCGACGAGCTCCACCCCACCGACCCGGCGGTTGAACATGCGGTCGACCGCGTTCCCGCCGCCGCCTCCGACCCCAATCACCATCAGCCGCGCGGGGGCGGTGAGCATCCTGTCGTCTGGCATCGCTACCCCCGGAAGAACCGGTTGAACCACGCGAACAGCTTGTTCATCAGGGAGACCTTCTTGCGCTCGAAGCGTTTCTTCTTGAAGTCCTTGGCCTCCACGGCGTACCGGAGAAGCCCGATCGAGGTCGCGTAGATCGGGGACTCGACGATGTCCCGCAGCCCGTGGATCCCTTGCGGGATCTTGCCCCGTCGCACCGGCAGGCCGTAGCGCTGGTGCGCGAACTCGCTGATCCCGCCGAGGAGTGAGGTCCCACCGGTGAGGACCAGTCCGGCCGGGACGAGGTCCCGATATCCGGCGTCCTCCACCTCCTGCATGGCCAGGTCGAGGAGCTCCTCGACGCGCGGCTCGATGATCTTGGCGAGCTTCTTCTTGGAGACGGACTTCTTCTCGTCCCCGCCGATCGTGGCCACCTCGATCTTCTCGTCTTCCCCCACGCTGTCGACCAGGGCGGTCCCCGCCGACTTCTTGATCAGTTCCGCCTCTTCGATCGGTGTCTGCAGGCCGACGGTGATGTCGTTCGTGATGTGCTCCCCGGCGATGGGAATGACCTTGGAGAACCAGATGTCTCCTCCGCGGAACACGCTGATGTCCGTCGTCCCCCCGCCGACGTCGAGCAGGACCACGCCGAGCTCCTTCTCCGCCGAGGAAAGGACGGCGAGCGAGGAGGCGATCGGCTCGAGCACGATCTGCTCGATCCCGATCCCCAGGGTCTGTACACAGCGGACGAGGTTGTGGACCGCGGTGATCGCGCCGGTGACGATGTGCACGTCGACCTCGAGACGGGTGCCCGTCATCCCCACCGGGTCGGTGATCCCATCCTGGCCGTCGACGATGTACTGCCGGGGGATCACGTGGATCATCTCGCTGGCTTGCGGGAGCTGAACGGCTTGCGCGGTCTCCACCACCCGCCGGACGTCATCGTCGGTGATGATCCGGTCCGGGCGGTTGATGGAGACGGTCCCGCTGTTGTTGATCGAGCTGATGTGCTTGCCTGCGATCCCGACATAGACTGAGTCGATCTTGACATCAGCCATGTTCTCCGCCTCTTCCACGGCCTTACGGATGGAGGAGATCGTGCGCCCGATGTCAACGACGACGCCCTTTTCCAGTCCGTGGGAGTCCGCCTTCCCCAGGCCGATGACCTCGATCATCCCATCGACCACGTTCCCGACCAGTGCGACCACCTTGGTGGTGCCCACGTCCAGGCCGACCACCACTCTCTCTTTTCTCATCGGTTCACCACCTTACGGGGCACAAGCGTCGCCTCACCCCCAATTCTCATATCGATCGATCGATACTTCGAAAGGTCGATCGTGTCAAGAAGCGCCGCCAGTTCGTCGATCCGACTCGAGATCCCGTCCAGGGGACCCAACTGGATGACGAGATCCCCCCCACCGTGGAGCGTGACATCGGTAGGGTCGGAGAAATCGATCTGTCGGAGGCCCTTCCCGTCAAGCTGCTTCGAAGCGAGGACTGATAGGGTCTGTGCAACGCGTGGGTCGGCCACCCGTGCGCCCGGCTGCTCTCCGCTCAGGGCCACGCCGTTCACCGTTGGGAGCTCGAGGCTCGTCCCGCTCACCGCCTGCACGATGATCCCGCCCGTTGCCAGAAGCCAGAAGGTGGGCGGGGCTCCGGAGCCCTTGATGACCGCGACCGGGGTGCGCTCTTGGATCACGATTCCCAGGGTGTGTGGGAGGATCCGGTGGATCGAGACGGACTCCACCCAGGGAAGCGCGCCAAGTCGCCGTGCAGCACGGCCTACTGGTGCGGTCAGGAGGTTCTCGCCCTGTATGAATCCGGAAGTGCGGCCGATCTCCTGTGCTGAGACGTAGCAATTCCCACTCACCACTATCTCACGCAGATCAAACAGAGATAACCAAGGTGTATATAGGGCGATGCTGGCAGCGGCGATAAGACCCCCCCCCATGATGAGTCCCCAACGAACGGCCCTTCGTTTCGGTTCCCCCTCGTTCACCCTTCAATAACCTCGATCTCCAACTCGAGCGAGATTTGGAAACTTTTATACACCTTTTGGCGCACAATGTCAATTAATTTGCGGATCTCAGCGCACCGGGCCCCTCCCAGATTGATGATGAAATTGGCATGCAATTCAGATACCTTGGCCATTCCCACGCGAAGCCCCTTCAGACCGGCCTCCTCGATCAACCGTCCGGCGGTGCCTCCCGGGGGGTTCTTGAACACACACCCCGCGGTCCGCGCCGCGAGCGGCTGTGCCGCGCGCCGCGCTTCGAGAAGCGCCTGACCATCGAAGGAAGGACCGTCCAGACGCAGGGTCGCAGAGACGACCGTGAGGCGGGCCGTGCGGATCGCGCTCGTGCGGTAGGAGAAGCCACAGTCCTGTGGCCCGATCGTCTGGAGACGACCGTCCGCGGCGAGCACGGTGACGGTCTCGACCGTGTCGCCGACCGCGTGCACAGGGATTCCCGCGTTCGTGGTGACCGCTCCCCCGAGCGACCCGGGGATGCCGGCGAGGAAGTCGAGGGCATGAGCGGCCCTGCGATCGAGCTCTGAGAGAAGAGCCGGCAGGCGGGTCCCGCAGAGGACGCGCACGGTCCGTTCGGACGGTTCGATCCCGGCGAGCTCCCGCGTGGCGATCACCACCCCGGCGTAACCGCGATCGGAAAAGAGGAGGTTCGAGCCCGCCCCGAGGATGAGGTGTGGGACTCCGGTGGACCGACAGGTGGTGATCGCCTCGATCAGGGCGTCCACCGTTCGCGGGGTGAACAGCACCGCGGCGTTGCCGCCGACGCGGAGTGTGGTGCGTGGGGCGAGCGGCACGTTCCGATCGACCCGTCCGGGAAGCGTGTCCAGGCGGGCGAGGAGTGCGGGATCCTCTCCTACACGGTGCAGAAGCTCCCCTCCTTCAGGAAGCAAGAGAGCTCCTCGGTGACCGTCCAGATGTCCCCGGCGCCGAAGCTGATGATGAAGTCGCCGGGCTCGATGTACCCCTTGAGGAAGGAGACGACCTCCTCCTTGTCGCGAATCAGGTGGGGTGCGAGTCCGCGGGAGCGGGCGATCGCACGGACGATCGCCTGGGAGGAGACCCCGGGGATTGCCGGCTCGTTTGCGGGGTAGATCGGGGTGACGATTACGGTGTCGGCGAGCTGGAACGCCGTGCCGAACTCCTCGCCCAGCGCCTGGGTCCGCGTGTAGCGGTGCGGCTGGAAGATGGCGACGATGCGCCGCTCTTCCCAACCGGAGCGGATTGCCTGGAGGGTGACCTCGATCTCCTCGGGCAGGTGGGCATAGTCATCGACCACGGTCACCCCGTTCTCCTCGAGGAGCTCGAACCGTCGGTGCGGCAGTCGAAAGGAGGAGAGCGCAGACGCGGCTTCGAGTAGAGGGATTCCCGCCATGTGGGCCGCCCCGATCGCGCACAGGGCGTTGCGCACGTTGTGATCGCCGGGCGTGGGAAGGAAGACGGATCCGATGTCGGCCCCATGGTACACGAGGTCAAACGAGCCGTGGAAGTGGTGATGCTGAATCCGGGTTGCGCGCAGGTCGGCCCCAGGCTCGATCCCCACGGTGAACGCCGTGGGCATCCGTTTCGCCAGTTGGCGGACGCGCGCGTCGTCGGTCGCCAGCACCGCCCGGTCACACTGCCGGACGTACTGCGCAAAGCTCTCCACGATCGCCGGCAGGTCGTGGTAGGTCATCAGATGGTCCCGCGCGATGTTGTTCAGCACGCCGATCGTCGGGTGGAGGGAGAGGAAGAGGCCGTCGCTCTCATCGACCTCCGTGACGAAGAATCGCCCGCTGCCGAGGCGCGCGTTCCCGCCCAGGCCGGGGCAATGTGCACCGATCAGGTAGCTGGGATCCTTCCCCAGAGCGCTCAGGATGGTGGAGACCATCGCTGTTGTCGTGGTCTTCCCGTGCGTGCCGGCCACGCCGATGCTGGTGTACCCCGCAAGCAGCGAGGCCAGGGCGTGCAATCGGCGGATGACGGGGACCTTCCGCCGGTGCGCCTCGCACACCTCCACGTTCTCCTTTCCGATCGCCGAGGAGATGATGACCTCGTCGACCTCGCTATCCAGGTGCCGGGGGTCGTGCCCGAGGTGAATGGCTGCACCGGCCTTCTCCAGGCGTGCGGTCTCGTCATTCGCATAGAGGTCCGAGCCGGAGACCGACCCGCCACCGGCGAGCATCACCGCGGCCAAGCCGCTCATCCCGGCGCCGCCGATCCCGACGAAGTGGTATCGTTTTCCTGCTGCGATCACGTTCATGCCTCCCCTGCTACGGCTTCGATCTCCCGGAGGATCTGGAGGGTCGCCCCGCGTCGGCCGAAACGAGCCGCGTTCTTCCCCATCCGGGCGAGCGTCTCCTCCCCGGTGAGCATCTGTCCGATCAGACGATCCAGTGCCTCGTCCAGCCCTGCTCCTTCCTTTGCCAGAAGACATCCTCCCGCCGCGTTGAGCTCTTGTGCGTTTGCCCATTGGTGGCCCCCGGCCGCACCGTCCCACGGGACGAGCAGCGCCGGCTTGCCGCAGGAGGTGATCTCGGCCAGGGTCGTCGCTCCGGCGCGCGAGACGATGAGGTCGGCGAGGGCGAACGCCTCGCCCATCCGCTCGATATAGCGATGGATCACCACGTTCTTCGCGCCGGCATCATGAAACTCTCTACGGATTGCATCGGCTTCGGCGCTGTTCCCGGTGACGAGCAGGACCTGCGTCCGTTCGTTGCGTGCGATCGCCGTTCTGGCTTGCAAGACGGCGGTCGTCAAGGCGGCGGAGCCCTGCGAGCCGCCGAAGACGAGGATCGTCTTGCGTCGTGGATCCAGGCCGAAGCGGGTGTAGAGCGCCTCGGTGCGCTTGGCAAGTAGGAACTCCCTGCGAATCGGGTTCCCCGTGACGACGAGGCGCCTCGCCGACGGGAGCGCCTGCCGTGTGCTCTTGTAGGAGACGAGGACCCGGTCCACGAAGCGGGAGAGGAGGCGGTTGGTCAACCCGGGGACGGCGTTCTGCTCGTGGATCAGCGTGCGGATCGGGAGGACCTTCCCCAGGATGATTCCGACCAGCACGGCGGGGAACGAGGCGTACCCCCCCATCCCGATCACGACCCGGGGGCGGAAGCGCAAGAAGACCCAGAATGCCTCCAGGGTGGCGAACAGGACGAGCGCCAAGGCGCGCAGGTTCTGCAGGAGGCGTCCTCGGTCCAGACCGCGGGCGTGGATCGGGAAGAAGCGGATCCACGGGTAGGACGGGAGGATCCGCGCCTCGATCCCGCGCCGCGTGCCCACGTAGGCGAGCCGAACCCCGGATTGGCGCTTCAGGAGCGCCTCCATCACGGCCAGCGCAGGATAGAAGTGCCCCCCCGTACCTCCTCCGGCGATCAGAACACGCATTCGCCTAGCCTCCTTGTCCCTGTCTCGAGATGTTCAACAGGACACCGACCATGCACAGCGTGATGAGCAGTGACGAGCCCCCGTCGCTGATGAACGGGAGCGTCAGCCCGGTCACCGGCAGGATTCCGAGGGCGACCCCGAGGTTGAGAAATGCCTGCAAAGAGATCGAGAACCCGATCCCCATCGCCAACAGGCGGCCGAACCGGTCCGGGGCGTGCGCCGCCACGGAGAACGCCCGCCAGGCGAACAGGGCGAACAGGCCGATCAAGACAAGGGCTCCGATCATCCCCAGCTCCTCCGCGGTGACGGCGAAGATGAAGTCGTTGTAGGCCTGCGGAAGGTAGAAGAGTTTGGCGTGCGAGGCGCCGAGGCCGCGCCCGAGGATTCCCCCCGAGCCGATCGCCACGAGCGACTGGATGAGCTGGTAGCCCGACGACGTACTGTAGGCGTGCGGATCGAGGAACGACAGGACCCGTGCCAGACGGTATGGAGCGAGGCGGATCGCCAAAAAGACGATCGGCAGGCCGCCCAAAACGATCAGGCCGAGGTGCTTGATCCGCGCTCCGCCGAGGAAGAGCAGCCCCATCGTCAGCGCGCACAGGATGAGCGTCATCCCGAGGTCGGGTTGGGCGATGACGACCATCGCGATGAGCCCCAGCACCACCACAAACGGGAGAATCCCCTCGGTGAAGGAACGG
>CAZBWD010000090.1:0-7269 GCA_964495585.1 uncultured Thermotogae bacterium | reverse complement strand
CTCCCGAACAGGAGGAGGACACCGCGAACGGCTCGGCCCGCGACCAGAGCCCGAACGGAGAGGAACCCGGCTTTGCGTGGAGCCCCCGGCCGGCAGAGGACAAGGAAGGCAAGCCGGCCACAAGCGGTGAAGCAGCCCAGGGGGACGCCGCCCCAGGGGCCAGCGAACAGGAGCCGGGGAAGCCACGCGACTGGGACGAGGACCGGTTCGGGGGTGTGGAGGGCGCCCCCGGCACGAGCACGCCGCTTGACACGCCACCGGGCTTCCTCCCGGTCGACCTCTCCGGCGCGTTCGGCACAAGCGGACCGCTGCGCGAATTCATGACCAAGGGGGTACCGCTCGAGACGGCCTCGGCTCCGGAAGGCGACGGTCAGCAGCTCCTCGTCGACTACGACGCGCTGCGCGCCCTGCTTGACGCCCGGCCAGTCTCCCCCGAGGTGGAGGACCTCGTCAAGGCGTACTTCCAAGCCATTACACAAGGAGGACGATGATCAGCGAACAGGAGTTGAAGCAGGCACAGGAGACGGGACGGAGGCTCCGTGAGGCGCTAAAGCGGGTCATCGTCGGCCACGAGCGGGTGATCGACAGCGCGCTGATCACCTTCCTGTGCGCGGGGAACCTCCTCCTCGAGGGGGTCCCCGGGCTGGGAAAGACGCTCCTCGTCCGCGCCCTGGCCAGTGCCCTCAGTCTGCGGTTCTCGCGCATCCAGTTCACCCCGGACCTGATGCCGGCCGACATCCTGGGAACGGACATCCTCACCCAGGACGGCGGCGGACGCCGGTTCACCTTCTCCCCCAGCCCGATCTTCGCTCACGTGGTGCTCGCCGACGAGATCAACCGCGCCACGCCGAAGACCCAATCCGCCCTCCTCGAAGCGATGGAGGAGCGGACGGTCACCGTGGGCAAGCAGACCTACACCCTGGAGGAGCCGTTCATCGTGCTCGCCACCCAGAACCCGATCGAGATGGAGGGCACGTACCCGCTGCCCGAGGCGCAAGCCGACCGGTTCCTGTTGAAGGTGATGGTCGAGCCGCCGTCGCTCGACGAGCTCGTGGCGATCGCCGAGCGCAACACGCAGGGCGGCGGCCTGGCGCTGCCCCAGCCGGTCGCCACGGGGGAGGAGATCCTCGCCTGCCGTCGGGTCGTCGGTGAGATCCCGATCGCCGTGGAACTGCGGCGGTACATCGCCCGCCTCGTCCTCGCCACACACCCGGGCAGCCCGTTCTCGCCGCCGCGGGTGAAGGAGTTCGTGGAGTACGGCGCGAGCCCGCGCGCGGCGATCGCCCTGATCCGGGCGGCCAAGGCACACGCGTTCCTCGCCGGGGAGCCGAACGTTCGACATGTCGACATCGAGGCCGTCTTCCTTCCGGCGCTGATCCACCGCGTGATCCTCAACTTCCGCGGCGAGGCCGAGGCGGTCGCCGTGCCCACGCTCCTGCACGAGGTCTGGGACCAGACGGCGGTGGTGTGATGGACCCGCTGATCGATGAGGCCTTCCTGCGCCGCCTGGCGCACCTGCGGTTCTTCGCCCACGGGCGACGGCGCGGCCACCTCGCCGGGGCGCATGTCTCTCCGCGGGCCGGGATGAGCCTGGAGTTCGCGGACTACCGCGACTACACCGTGGGAGACGACTTCCGGTACATCGACTGGAACATCGTCGGACGGCTCGACCGCGTGCTCGTCAAGACCTTCGTGCGCGAGGTCGACCTCCCGATCGTGCTCCTGCTCGACCTCTCCGCCTCGATGCGGCTCGGCGATCCGCCGAAGGGCGTCTATGCCGCGCGGCTCGCCGCCGCCCTCGCCTACCTCGGTCTGCGGGAGTTCGACCGTGTCGGCCTCTATCCGTTCACCGACCGGCTCCTCCCGGCGATCGCGCCCCGTCAGGGGATGAGCCAGATGGCACACATCCTCCGCGTTCTGAACCACCTCTCGCCGGGCGGACGGACGTCGTTTGACGAGATCCTCACGCAGTTCGTGGCCCACTCCCGGGAGAGCGGCCTCGTCTTCCTGTTGAGCGACCTCCTGAGCGAGGGCGGGTACACCGAGGGAATCTCCCGGCTCTTGCACCGCGGGGACGAGGTCGTCGTGATCCAGATCGTCGACCGGGAGGACCTCCACCCGACCCTGTCGGGCCCCTCCCGGCTCACCGACCCGGAGACGCTCCGTCACCTCGACCTGAGCGTGGGAGAGCGGGCCCGGGCACAGTACGAAGAGCGGCTTGTCGCCTACCTCGCGACCCTGCGGGCGTTCCTCATCGACCACCACATCCCCTACCTCTTGGCGCCGACCGACCTCCCCCTCGAACGGCTGATCCACGAGCGGTTGCGCGCCCAGGGGGTGCTCCAATGAGCCTCGCGAGTCCTCTCTTCCTCACCCTGCTCTCACTCGAGGGAATCGTCGTTCTCCTTTACTTCCTGCGCGCCTTCCGCCAGGCCCACGAGGTCTCCACCCTCTTCTTGTGGGAGGGGGTAAGGAGCGACCCGCAGACCCGCGCGGCAAGGCTGGCGCGGCGGTTCGAGCTGTTGCTCCTCCTGCAGCTTCTCGCCCTGGCCCTCCTTGTTCTCGCCCTCGCCGGTCCTGGCCTGCGCGGACGGGCCACCCACGTCGCCGGGCTGGCGGTCGTCCTCGACGGAAGCGCGAGCATGGCCACCCGGACGGAGACCGGCGCCACGCGCTACGATCTCGCCCTGGACGGCGCACGGGAGCTGCTCTCAGCCTACCCGACCAGCCCGGTCACGGTGATCCAGTTCTCCACGAATCCGCACACCCTCACGCCGCTGACGACCGACCGGGACCTGGTCGCGCAGGCCCTTCAGCGCTCGCGACCCGGCTACGACGGGGACGGGACACCGGAGATGCTGCAGGGGCTCCTCTCCGGATCCGGCGGAGACCTCGACCGGGTGGTGTACTTCTCCGACCGGCCGCTGTCCTCGCCGATCCCCGGCGTGGAAGAACGGATCCTCACCGGGGGGCAGAACGCGGGAATCAGCGCGTTCGCCGTGAGGGCAAACCTGGATTCACCGGGCGTGACCGCGTTCGTCCGCGCGCGCAACGACACCAACGGGTATGTCGAGAGGACCCTGCGGGTGACTGACGGAACCAGCGCGGTTGAGACCGCGCTGCTCTTGCCTCCCCAGGCCGATCAGGAGGTTGCCCTCCCGTTCAACGCGACGGCCGCCGCGTTCACCGCGACCCTCACCCCGCACGACGGCTTCCCGGCGGATGACACGCGCTACTTCACACCGTACCGCAGCGCGCCGCTTCGCATCCGCTGGCTCGGCACCCCCAACCGGTATCTCGAGGCCGCCCTGCGCGCCGCCGGGAAGGTGACCCTCGTCGAGGGGGCGGACACCGGCCCGGCCGACCTCACCGTTGCCTACGGCGTCGACCTGCCCGCCGGGACGGTCGGAAACCTCCTTCTCGTCCACGCCGGCCTCGCCGGAGTAGTGCACCTCGGCGAGGAAACCCAAGGGGGGGGCGGTCGGGGCCGTCGCCCTCGACGACCCGATCCTCGCCGGGGTCGATCCCGGCGATTTCCGCGTCCGCTCGATCCCGCGGACCGAGCGGCTCGAATCGGGGGTCACAATCCTCGTGTCGGGGGGAATCCCACTTCTGTGGCGAAACAACCGCGAGGGGCAGCAAGTCGTCCTGATCGCCGCGGACCTCATGGCGACCAATCTGCCACTGACCGTCGACTTCCCCCTGCTCGTCCGCAACCTCCTCGAGGAGCTCGTCGGTCTTCCCGCTCCGAGCCGCCCCGACTGGGCGATCGTCGGCCGACCGGTCGCGCTGTCCGGCCACGGCGAGGTCCTCCGCGTGACCGATCCCAACGGCGAGGTGCTGCCGGCCCAAGGCACCCTGTTCTTCCTGCCCCGTACACCGGGAATCCACACGGTGACAACGGATCGAGGGACCTACCTCCTGGCGGTGAACGTCGATCCCATGGAGTCGTCCCCTGCAAGGCCGCTCGTCGCCGGCCCGGTCGCGCAGGAGCCCGAGGGGCTCGAAGCACAGGTCGTCCTCCCGATCTGGCCCCTGTTCGCCGGGGCCGGGATCCTCCTCCTGCTCGTCGAGGCGGCCCGCTACCACGGCATGGCATTGCGGAGGATCCGATGATCGGGTTCTCCCGTCCGCTCGTCCTCCTCGCCCTGATCACGATCCCGGGCCTCTTCCTGATCTCCCGCAACCGCCACGGCCTTCCTTGGCGGCTCTGCGTGCTCGCGCTGCTCTTCTTCGCGCTGGCCGGACCGCAGGTCGGGCAGCGGCGGGTCGTGCAGGCCGTCACGTTCCTCGTCGATCGATCGCCGAGCGTGACGGCCACGACCTCGCACCAGGAGATGGAGGATCAGATCGACGCCATCGTCTCAGCGAACCCGCAACGCCGCTTCGGCACGATCGCCTTCGCCGACCGCGCGTGGGTCGTGCATCCAACCGATGCGGAGCGGCTTATTCTCCCCGAGACCGAACCAGCGCTCGGTGAACGGACGAACCTCGGAGCGGCGGTCGACCTGGCCCTGGCGACCCGTCGCCCCGGGGAAAGCCTGGAGCTCGTCCTGTTGAGCGATGGCCGAATCACCGACGGGCTCGACGCGGCGATCGCCGGGGCGCAGCAGGCCGGTGTCCCGGTGTCCACACTGCCGATCGGCCGCTCCGCGTCGGGGGACGTAGCGCTCACCGCTCTTGCGCCACCGAGCCAGGTCGAGCTCGACCGCCCGTTCGCGATCCACGTCACCGTGCGGGCGCAGGAGGCGGGGCAGGCGATGCTCGCAGTCTACCGGGACGGCACCCTCCTCGCCGCGCAGGAGACGCCGCTTCAGCCTGGACTCAACACGGTCTCCTTTTCCGACGCACTCAGCGAGCCCGGACTCCACGTGTACCGCGCGCGGGTCCGGGGACCGTCCGACCCGATCCCGGAGAACGATGTCCTGGAGGCGATCGTCGAGACCGTAACAAGGCCCCAGCTCCTGGTCGTCGATCCGCAGGGCTCAGCCGCGGTGACCACGCTGCTCGACGCGACCGGAAGGCCGTTCTCCACCTCGAGCGCGATCCCACCCCTCTCGGAGCTTGCGGGTTACCGGGAGATCCTCCTCGCGGACACCCCGCTCCTTCGCCTCTCTTCAGAGGATGTCGAGACGCTCGATGCCTTTGTCAGCGAGCTGGGCGGCGGGTTGGTCGTCGTCGAGGGGACGGAGGCGTTGCGCGGGTTCGCCGGCGGCGGGATCGAGCGGCTGCTTCCGGTCTCCTACACCGTCCCCCAGCAGGGGCGCGAGGCGAGCCAGGCGCTCGTCTACCTGCTCGACCGCTCGGCGAGCATGCGCGGCTACGCGGAAGGGGCGACGAAGATCGACATCCTGAAGGAGTCGGTGGCCGCGAGCGTCGAACTGCTCGACACGGAGACGCTCGTCGGCGTCATCGTGTTCGACCGCGAGTTCGCATGGCTTCGACCTGTGGAGCGACTCTGGGACGGCACGACGCTCTACGAGGAGCTACGCACCCTGACGGCGACCGGGGGGACCGACCTCTACTACCCGATCGTCGCCGCGCTCGACGCCCTGGAGCCGCTTGACGCGAGGATGAAGTCGATCCTGCTCTTCTCCGACGGAAAGACGGTCGACGAGTACCGCGACTTCGAGGGGCTGGTCGATCGGCTCAACGCGAATGAGGAGATCACCCTTTCGGGCATCGCGATCGGGATCGACCCGAATCTCCCGCTACTCCAGACGCTGGCCTCCGCCGGAAGAGGTACCCTGTACACGGCCTCGAACTACGCCGCACTTCCCGAGATCTCCGTCCAGGCGACGCAACGCCTGTCCCGAAGCCGGTTTGTCACCGGAACGACCCCGGCCTCCGGATCACTCGCGGCCAGAGACCTCGCCGATCTCCCCCCGCTCGACGGATACGCCCTCACCTTCGCCAAACCGAGCGCAGAGATCCTGCTCTCCGCCGGCCGGGATCCGATCCTCGCACGCTGGCGCGTCGGGTTGGGGCGTGTCTGTGCGTTGAACACCGACCTTTCCGGCCACTGGTCCGGCGCGTGGCTGTCATGGGAGAAGGGAGCGCTCCTGCTCGACGCTATCCTCACGGCGGTCGAGCCGGCGGGGGCGGTCGCGGTCGGGCTTCATCCGAGCGCGACGGTCGGGGACACGGGGATCGACCTCGTGCTCGACGCCCGCACCCCGCAGGGCGGCTTTGCGAACTTCCTCGACCTCGCGGCGACCCTCCTGCCGTCCGGCGAGAGCCACGACCTGGAACAGGTCAGCGCCGGCCTCTACCGCACGACGTTCCCCATGCAGGACCCCGGAGGCTACGCCATCCGGATCGACGATCACACACGGGGGATGACGACCAGCCTGTCGGTGTGCGTCCCCTACCCCGCTGAGTACAGGGCGACAGGGCTCGACTCGGAGACGTTGCGCTCGATCGCCGCACAGACCGGCGGGAGGTACCTCGAAGACGAGATCCTCCCCGGGAACTCCGGCACGGCGAGCCTGACTCGGATCGACCTTCACGTGCCGTTCCTCCTCGCGGGGCTTGTCCTTTTCCTCGCGGAGCTCGGCTGGCGGAAGCTACCGCGCCGCCCTAGAGGACCATGAGCCGCTCCTCGATGATCGCCGCGAGATCGACCGCCCTTACCCGGTCCTGCCGTGTCGTGTCGCGGTTGCGCAGGGTCACCGTGCCGTCGGCAAGGGTCTGCCGGTCCACGGTGACGCACAGCGGCGTCCCGGATTCGTCCTGGCGCCGGTAGCGGCGACCGATCGAGCCCTTCTCGTCGTAGAACACGTTCCAGCGTCGTTTCAGGTTGCGGTAGATCTCCCCGGCGATCTCCGGCATCCCGTCTTTGCGGACGAGCGGGAAGACCGCGGCCTTGATCGGCGCGAGCCGGGGGTGAAGCCGAAGCACGACCCGTTCCTGCGGCACACCGTGTTCGTCGGGGATAGCGTCCTCATCGTAGGCCTCACACAGGAAGGCAAGCATCATCCGATCGACTCCGGCCGAGGGTTCGATGACGTGCGGGATGAACTTCCGCTTCGTGGCCTCGTCGAAGTAGGTGAGGTCCTTCCCGCTGCCGGGGTACCGCGGCTGCCCGTTCTCGTCGGTCTCGAGGACCAGTTCCCCATCGCGGCGGACCAGTTTGCCCTCCATGTGGCTGCGCAGGTCGAAGTCCCCGCGATGGGAGACCCCCTCAAGCTCTCCGAACTCCCCTTCCGGAAGGAACGGGAAGGCGTACTCGATATCGGCCGTCCCGCAACTGTAGTGGGCCCGCTCCTC
>CAZBWD010000089.1:0-7298 GCA_964495585.1 uncultured Thermotogae bacterium | reverse complement strand
GCCAGCACGGCGTCCAGCTCCCGGAGGTCGCCGTAGCCATGTGCGAGAAGTCGATGCTGCCGCCCAGCGCGAACCGATCGGACAGCCAGAACCGCTCGCCGGCCTGATAGGAGACCGTCGTCCCGAGGGAGCCCAACGGGGTGACATTGCCGGTAACGCTCTGGGTCCCGTTGAGATCGGTGATGATGACGTTGAACGCCTTGATGACGCTGTTGTTGATCGCCCCGAGCGCGGCAAGCGATGGGCCCGCGCCCAGGTAGAGCTCGAGCGGTCCTCCCCACGCAACGGCCGCCCCCAGAAGCAGGATCACGGCCATACCAACAGTCACTCGCCCCTTCATCTTCTCCCCCTTTTCCGCGTCCTTTGGGGCAAAGGAGACGTCGTTCGTTCGCAGCCGACTTCTCCTCACCACCCGGTAAGGCTAGGGTAGGGGCTTACTTCCGTGAGGCGTAGGCCACAGCTCTTCCGCAGGCTAGAGGTATTTCCGGGTGATGAGGAACCTTTGTCTCATCGGCTGGGGACCACGGGCCCGCGCCGGGCCCCTCGATGTCTGTTGGGCTCCGGTTGCGCCGCGCGGCTGTTGCGCCTCGATGACTGCTGTTGACCGGTTTTCCCATGACGGCTCCTCGCAGACGCTGTACATCGGGTGGCCGACCGCCAGCCGCCGCCTCGGCCGGGCGGCGGGTGAACGATGGCTGGAGACGACCTGACGTTCGGACCCTGGCTGACGGCCAAGAACGGTTGACTGATCCCCGAGCGAAGCTTCGCATGCAAACGCCAGCCGGCTTGCTGCCTCGCGTTTCCCGTTGCGGGGAGGCACCCAGGGTGGAACGAAGGCCATCGCGGGGCGCCTGTAGACCTGATGGTCTGGCCTGTTGGAGCCGTTGCGCCGGGGTCGACTGGGAGCAGTTCGGGGAAGCGAAAGAAGCGAGCGGGTGATACGGTGGGTGCCGATACCGAGGAGGGTTACCGGAAGTTCGCTGCCTGGGCCATTGACGACGATGCGCGGGAGCAGGTCAAGACCGGTTCCTGGACACTGCAGTACGCCGCGCGAAGACGGCTTTTGCGGCCCTGCTGCCCGAAGGCCCCCTCCTCCCCAAGCTTGTTCCTGTGTGTGATCCACAGGTGAACGGATGGCAAGCGGTTCGGGTTTCTTGGTTTGGGATCTGCCGCGAGGGAAGAAGGGGGTGCGGCGCGCTGTGACGTCGGGGTCTTCGCGCCGCCCCGCCGGCAGGGCTCGGCGCCGCGGCATTGGAGGCGATGGTGGGGGAGGTTCACACGCAGGGACTGGACACGGTCGTGCTCCACGTCTTCACGCGCAACCAAGCCACGCGGGCGCTCTGCCGCAAGCTGGGATACGTCGAGCGCAACATTGGTGATGGTCAAGTCGCTCGGCGGCTCCTTCACCCCGCCTATGAACCGATGAAGTCCATGAACCAAACAGGCTCTCCAAACTCAATGAACCCTACGAACTCAACGAACTCTATGAACCCCCTCCCTGAGTTTGAATGCGGTGCTTGAGGGCTGTAGGATTCCCGCACGATACCCATGGAACGATCCGAACCGGCCAAGGACGAGGCGGCCCACCCTCTGACAGGAGAGATCTACTGCCAGGAGTTCACGGTCCCTGCGGAGGCGATCGACGGGAACGGGCACGTGAACAACGTGGCCTACGTCCAGTGGATGCAGGACCTCGCCGTCCGCCACTTCGAGGCGCTCGGCGGCATGGAGGCGATGAGAGTCTCGGGCGGCACCTGGGTCGTGCGATCCCACCGGATCGAGTACCTGTGCCCGGCGCACGCCGGCGAGCGGGTGCGGGCCGAGACGTGGGTCGTCGACTGCGGCCGTGTGCGGTCGCACCGTCGCTACCGGTTCACGCGGCTCGCTGACGGGGCGCTGCTCGCACGGGGCGAGACCGAATGGGTATTTGTCGATGCGAGAACCGGCCGCCCTCGATCGATCCCCGAGGCGGTCCGCCGGGTCTTCGGACCTCGCTCCGACAAGGACGAAGACGAACCACGCGGGGGAGGAGCGGATGCCTGAGTCCGAGAAGCAGAAGATGCTTACTGGGAAGTACTACATCGCCTCCGATCCCGTGCTCGTGGAGGAGCGGGCGCGAGCGGAGCGGCTGCGCCGACGGCTAAACATCACCGAGTTCGGAAACCGCGGCGCCTACCGGGAGATCCTCGCGGAGCTCCTTCCGAACTGCCCGCCCGACCTGTGGATCGAGCCGCCGTTCTACTGCGACTACGGATACAACATCACCGCCGGCGAGCGCGTCTTCTTCAACTACAACTGCGTCATCCTCGATGTCTGCGCGGTCAGGATCGGCGCGCGGGTGCTCGTCGGCCCGAACGTGCAGATCTATGCCGCGCTCCATCCGCTCGATGCCGCGTCCCGCCGGGCGCACCTCGAGTACGGCAAACCCGTCGCGATCGGCGAGGACTGCTGGATCGGCGGAGGCGCGATCATCTGCCCGGGAGTGACGATCGGCGACCGGTGCGTGATCGGCGCGGGGGCCGTGGTGACGAAGGATCTGCCTGCCGACTGCTTCGCCGCCGGCAACCCCGCCCGGGTGCTGCGCCGCCTCAACGGCAAAGGGAAGGTCCGGCTTCTCACCCGGCGCGAGCGGCCCGCCCGCGCCTGAATGCGCGCATCGCTCCAACGCTGATCTGCTTCGACCTCGCCGGTCCCCTCGTCCGTTGCGGCGTTCCCTTACCCGCTGCAGGGATCGCGCCGCGTAGCTCGACGCCCCTCTTTCGGTTCCCACCCCTTACCTCAGGCGATCCACCGCGCGGCGGATCCGCTCCGTCGGGGCGGTCGCCGAGACGCGCACGTACCCCTCGCCCCCCGGCCCGAAGAAGGACCCTGGAGCCACGGCCACGCCGGTTTCGTCGAGGAGCCGCGACGCGAATTCCTCCGACGCCCGCCCGGGTGGGACACGCGCCCACAGGTAGAGGGTGGCCCGCGGCATGGACGCCTCCAGGCCGAGCCTCGCCAGCCCACCGTGAAGAAGGGAGAGCCGCTCCTGGTATACAGCGTTTCGCGACGCGATCCATCCCTCGTCGGTCGACAGGGCGCAGGCCGCCGCGGCCTGAAGCGGTGCGAAGATCCCGCTGTCGACGTTCGATTTCACGAGCGAGAGCAACGCGAGCGCGTCCGGGTTTCCGACCGCCATCCCCACACGCCAGCCGGGCATGTTGAACGTCTTGGATAGGGAGTGGAACTCGATCGCCACCTCGACCGCGCCGGGAACCTGAAGCAGGCTCGGTGGGCGGCACCCGTCGAACGCCACGTCTGTGTACGGGGCATCGTGGCAGAGGAGCACGCCGTGGCGACGGGCGAAGGCGACCGCGGCGGAGAAGACGTCGAGATCGGCGACGGCACCGGTCGGATTGTTCGGATAGTTGAACCACAAGAGGACCGCGCGCTCCGCGGTCTCGGCCGGGATCGCGTCGAAATCGGGGAGGTATTCCCGCTCCGCTGAAAGGGGGAACGGAACGGGATCTCCCCCCGCAAGGAGGGTTCCGACCGTGTACGGCGCATACCCCGGATCGGGGACGAGGACCGTCGCGCCGGGATCGACGCAGGCGAGGGTGAGATGCACGATCCCTTCCTTTGAGCCGATGAGGGGGAGGATCTGCGTCTCCGGATCGAGTTTCACGCCGAACCGCCGGGCATAGTAGGCAGCGATCGCCGTCCGGAGCGTCGGGGCGCCGCGATGGGGTGGGTAGCGATGAGAATCGGGCGCGTCGATGGAGCGATGCAGGTGGCCGAGCGCGCCGTCAGGTGGGAGGAGGTCGGGATTCCCGCTGTCGAGCCGGATCACGTCGATCCCGCGGGCCCCAGCATCGCGGCAGCGTTCGTTCCAGCGAACGAACGGATAGGGGGGCACCCGCTGCAAGCGGCGTGCGGGCCTCATCGCGATCCTCTTTCGATCGCGGATCCCCTCTCCGCCAGGTGATTGAGCAACCCGACGAGACCAAGGAGGTAGCTTCGCGCGCCAAACCCGGTCACCGTCCCGACGCAGACCGGCGCGACGAGCGACCGCCGCCGGAACGGCTCGCGGGCAGCGACGTTTGAGAGGTGAACCTCCACCGTCGGAAGACCGACGGCCGCGACCGCGTCGCGCAGCGCGACGCTCGTGTGGGTATAGCCTCCCGGGTTGAGCAGCACGCCGTCGGCCCAGCCGACGGCCTCGTGCAGGGCGTCGATCAGCCCTCCCTCGTGATTCGATTGCACGATGTGAAGCTTCGTGTCGCGCTTCGCCGCCTCGTCGGCCAGCATCGCATCGATCTCGGCCAAGCCCGCCGACCCGTAGACCGCCGGCTCCCGCCGGCCGAGAAGGTTCAGGTTCGGCCCGTGCAAGACGAGGACCTTCTTCGTTTCTCCACCGCTGTACCGCGCCGTCTCGTTCATCACGACCTCCTTACCCCCAACTCCAAGAGCGTCGCACGGACCAGGTCGTCGGGGACCTCATCGGTGACGACCACCTCGCCGATCCCCCGCGGGAGGACCCAGTGAAGCCCGCTTCCGCCCCGCTTCTTGTCGCACCCCATCGCGCGCTCCACCGCCCCAAGCGCGACGGCGGGAGAGCGGACCGGGAGCCCCCATCGCCGGAGAGCCCCCTCCACCCGGCCGACCAGGTCGATCGGCGCCAACCCAAGACCGGCGGCGAGCCGCGTCGCCGCGACGATCCCGATCGCGACCGCCTCGCCGTGGCGGAGCGTGTACCCGCTCGCCGCCTCGAGCGCGTGCCCGACCGTGTGCCCGAGGTTAAGGACCGCCCGCTGCCCGGCCTCGAACGGATCCGCCTCGACGATGGCGATCTTGACCCGCAGCGCCCGCTCGATCCTCGACAGCCCGGTCTTCCTGCTCCACGACGGACGATCCATCGGCCCGTCGGCGAGATCGTCGAACAGCGCCGAATCGCCGACGATTCCCTGCTTGATCGCCTCCGCGACCCCACAACACAGCTCGCCGTCCGGCAGGGTGACGAGGACCGCCGGGTCGATGAGGACCAGCGCGGGCTGTTTGAACGCGCCGACGAGGTTCTTCCCCTGCGGCAGGTCGACGCCCGTCTTCCCGCCGACGCTCGCGTCGACCATCGCCAGGAGCGTCGTCGGAATCTGGACGAAGTGAACACCGCGGAGGTAGGTCGCCGCCGCGAAGCCCGCAACGTCGCCGGTCACGCCGCCGCCCAACGAGACGACCGTTCCGTTGCGGTTCAACCCCCCGCCGAGAAACTGGTCGTACAACAAATGAACGGTTTCGAGGGTCTTGTGCCGGTCTCCCTCGGGCAGGGAACAGGCGACCGGCCGGAATCCGGTCGATCGCAGGTCCTCCTCCACGTGGCCGCTGTAGAGCGGGGAAACAACGGGATTGGAGACGACGGCGACGCGGCTTCCCGCGGGGACGCCTGCCGCCCGCAGCGCGCCGCCGACGTGAGACAGGAGCCCTGCGCCGATGTGGATGATGTACTTCCCGCCAGGAAAACGGACAGGAAGGCTGACGGCGGCCGCCAGGTCGATCACCCGCTCGGCCGCCTCCCCGATCGAGAGGCGAGTGGTATCGATCTGCCAGGGGATGCGGGCGTAGGCGTCGCGCCTCGCCTCCAGCAGTCGCTCGATCTCGGCGCGGGGATCGGCCGCGTCGAGCAGCGGCCTGCCCGAGCCGCGCCCCGTCTTCACGCGGTCCAGGATCCCGTCCACGGTGCAGGTCAGGCAGACGACCGTTCCGGTCGAGACGAGAGTTTCCCGATTCCCCGCATCGACGAGCGCCCCGCCACCAGTGGCGATGACCAGCCCCTGTTGAGCGCTCTTCTCTTTGCAGAGCGCGGCCTCCATCCGCCGGAACGCGGGCACGCCGTCCTCGGCGAAGATGCGCGGAATGGCCTTACCCGCTCGCGCCTCGATCTCCGCGTCCATGTCGACGAACCGCCGCCCGAGCCGCCGGGCCACCTCCGCGCCGACGGTCGACTTCCCCGTCCCCATGAACCCGGTGAGAATCAGGTTGCGGTCAGCCACGGTCGCTCCAACACGCCCAGTGGGCCTTCATCTCCCGCAGGCTGTCCCCGCCCAGCTTCTCGTGCAGCGCCTCGGCCAGCGTCCATGCCGCCATCGCCTCGCCGACCACGGCCGCCGCCGGCACCGCGCAGACGTCGGAGCGCTGATACTCTGCCCACGCCGGCGTCCGGGTCGCGAGATCGATCGACTCCTGAGGGGACCTTGTTGTCGGGATCGGCTTCATCGCAGCGCGCAGGACGATCGGCTGGCCGTTCGTCATCCCACCCTCCAGCCCGCCGGCCCGGGAGGTAACGCGCGTCACATTCCCCGCTTCGTCGAACCGAAACGCGTCGTGAACCTGTGTGCCGGGGAGAGCGGCGTTCTGCCACGCGGGTCCGATCTCGACCCCCTTGACTCCAGGGATCGAGACCACCGCCGCCGCCAGGCGCGCGTCGAGCCGCCGGTCCCACTGGACGTGCGATCCAAGCCCGATCGGCGCGCCCAACGCGACGACGACGAAGACGCCGCCCAACGAGTCCCCCGCAGTACGTGCCGCGTCGATCGCGGCGACCATCCGCCTGCCCGCAGCAGGGTCGGGACAGCGCACGGGGCTCGCATCGGCGTCGGCGAACAGCTCCTGCCACGGCAGATCGGGAAGCTCTGTCTGCACCTCGCCGATGCCGCTGACCAGGCTGCCGACAGCGACGCCGAATTCATGAAGGAGAAGCTTGGACAACGCGCCGACCGCCACGCGCGCGGCGGTTTCGCGAGCGCTCGCCCGCTCGAGGATCGGCCGGGCATCGTCGAGGGCATACTTCGTCATTCCCGCGTAGTCCGCGTGGCCGGGGCGGGGGACGGTGAGCGGCGGAAGCCCCGTTGCCCACCGTTCGCGCCAGTTCTCCCAGTCCTTGTTCTCGATGCGGAGCGCGACCGGCGCACCGGTGGTCCTTCCCGCGAGCACTCCGCCCACAATCTCGACCCGGTCGACCTCGATCGCCATTCGCCCGCTGCGGCCGTAGCCGCCCTGCCGCCGCGCCAGCTCGCGGTCGATCGCCTCCACAACGACCGTAAGGCCTGCGGGCAGCCCCTCCACGAGCGCGGTCAGGCACGGGCCGTGCGACTCGCCTACCGTTAGGAATTTCAGCATGCTCCCCTCCTTTCTCCCCTGGTTGTCCTCTCTCTTTCCGATCGGGTGCGTCCTTCTGAGTGTGTTGTCATGGCACGGCGCAGCCCGGCCACAAATGCGGTCACTTTGTCCGTTGCATCGCCCTCCTCGCCGAGGCGCACCAACGC
>CAZBWD010000088.1:0-7537 GCA_964495585.1 uncultured Thermotogae bacterium | reverse complement strand
CTAGTGTGTCGTGCGAGGCGCTCGTACAGGGCGAGGTACGCGCGGGCGGAGGCCTGCCAGGAGTGGTCCTCCCTCATCCCACGAACCTGCAGTCGCCGCCAGGCCTCGGGCGCGTCGCGGTACACCCCCATCGCGCATCGCAGCGCGCCGATCATCCCTCCCGCGGTATAGCCCTCAAACAGGAACCCGTTTCCGGTATCCATCTCGCAATCGCATGGCGTCACCGTGTCTCGCAGCCCGCCGGTGGCCCGCACCACAGGCACGGTTCCGTAGCGCAGGGAGTACATCTGGTTCAAGCCGCACGGTTCGAACCGGGACGGCATGAGGAAGAGGTCCGCGCCAGCCTCGATGCGGTGCGCCCACGCTTCGGAGAACGTGACGAGCGCGGCGGCTCGGCCGCGATGACGAGAGGCGGCTTGGCGGAAAGCGGCCTCGTAACGCGGGTCCCCGGCCCCCAGGAGGACGAACTGAACGCCCATCCCCATCATCGCTTCCCACCCCTCCAGGATCAGGCCCATCCCCTTCTGCTCGACCAGGCGTGAGATGACCCCCACGAGCGGCGCGCGCGGGTCCACCGACAGACCGAGGGCCGTCTGGAGGCGGCGCTTGTTCTCCGGCTTTCCTGCAGGATCCGCCGCGGAATACGGCGCCCACAGGTACGGATCCCCGCTCGGATCCCAGACCGCGGTGTCGATTCCGTTCACCACCCCAAAGAGGACACCCTCCCGCTCGCGCAGGGCCTGCTCGAGTCCCTCCCCCCGATCGAGGATCTCGCGGGCGTACGTCGGTGAGACCGTGGCGAGCAGATCCGCGGAGAGGATGCCGCCCTTCAGGAGGTTAACCCCACCGTCCTTCTCGATCCGGCGCGCGGCCTCCCCAGCAAGCCCAGTCTGCGGCGCCTTCTCCCACGAGAAGGTGCCCTGGTAGGCGAGGTTGTGGATCGCGAGCAGGCTCCGCGCCCCGCTTTGCCCGAGCGCCTGCTGCAGGTAGAGCGGGACGAGGGCGGTGTGCCAGTCGTTGGCGTGGATCACGTCGGGATGAAGAGCGAGCGCATCGCACAGGCATAGAGCACCGCGGGAGAGAAAGACGAAACGCTCCAGGGAATCGGGGTACTCCCCGTTCGCGTCCCCGTAGATCCCCGGACGGTCGAAGTAGCCTTCATTCTCAAGGAAGAGCACGCGGACCGCGCTTCCTGGGAGTCTCCCCTCCCAGACAGTGCAGGCCTTGGGTTCCGCGCCGACCATCACGGAAAACCGTCCCATAGGCTCAGCCGCCGCGGCCGCCTTGCCGATCGCCCGGTACCTCGGCATGACAACGGTCACCTCCGCACCAAGTTCGGAAAGCGCCTGCGGCAGGGCGCCAGCGACGTCAGCCAGTCCGCCAACCTTGGCGAACGGGGACACTTCAGCCGCGACGAACAGAACGCGGATCGTCACGTCCCTCCTTGTCTCGGCACTGCCATCACCCGGCGCCCCTCGTTTTGAGGCACTCCGCAAAGACCTGCAGGAGCCGGAGCGTCGAGTGGTGGGTGGAGAGCGCCTCGGCTGTCTGGAGCGCGCCGTCCCTCAGCCGGGCGTACGTCTCCGGGTCGGCCATGAGATCGAGCGCAGCGCGGGCAAACGCGCCCTCTTCCTCCGGGGCGAGCAGCCCGTTCACGCCGTCCTGCACGACATCCAGAACCCCCAGTGCCCCGATCGCAACCGCCGGGACCCCCCCGGCCATCGCCTCCACAAGGACCAAACCCTGCGTCTCGGTCTTCGAGGAGAACAGGAAGAGGTCGGCCGCCTTGTACAGGTCGACGAGCTGCGGATGCGCGAGGAACCCGGCGAAGCGGACCGCCTCCCGCAGACCGCTCTCCTCGACCAACCCCTCGAGCTCGGCTCGCTTGGGCCCATCCCCGGCCAAGACGAGAACCGCACGGGGGTCTTCACTCCGAATCTTCCCAAACGCCCGCAGGAGGAACGGGAGGTTCTTCTCCATCGCCAGCCGCCCGACGTAGAGGAAGAGTGGCACTTCCACGGGGATCTCGAGCGCTTCGCGGGGCGACCAGATCGGCTCCTGATGGAAGAGCGCGAGCTTCACCCCGAACGGGAAGACATGGATCGGGCGGGTCACCCCGTAGCGCGTCAGCTCCTCCTTGATCGGCGTGGACGGGGCAGTCACGGCGGTACACCGATTACAGAACGCGGCGATGATCCGCTCGGTCTCCCGCTCCGGGGGGCGGAGCGGGCGAGGCAGGTAGCGACGGTCCTCCATGAGGTGCGTGTGGTAGGTGTGCACGTGCGGAATGCGATGCCGCGTTGCCGCACCGATCGCAGCAAGCCCCATAGAAAACGGGGTGTGACTGTGGACGATGTCGAGGCGGCCGAAGCTCCGTGAGGCCTCGAGGCTGTAAGGCAGCGCGACACGGCTCGCCTTGTGGAACGCGAACCGCCCCGAAGGGAACCGGATAACGTGGTCGTCGATCTCGCGGTGCCCCTTGTACGCCGGCACGTAGACATAGACCTCGTGTCCGAGGCGCTCCAGCTCCTCCTTCAGCCAGCTGACGGTCGTCGTCACCCCACTGATCTCCGGAAGGTAGGCATCGCTGAACAGGCCTATCCGCATGGGCCCTCCTCCCGACGGTACACGATCTCACCCCCGACGAACGTCATCTCCACCCGGCGATCGGCGATTCGGTCGGGAATCTCCCGCGGATCCCGATCCAGCACGACGAGGTCGGCAAGCGCCCCCGCGCGGAGCGTCCCCTTGATCTCCTCCTCGAAGGAGAGACGGGCCCCGCCGCGCGTGTAGCAGGCGATCCCCTCATCCACGGTCACCCGCTGGGAGGCGTGCGGCGCGTTCACCGCGGCGTGCAGGCCATAGAGAGGGGAGAACGGCATGCTGTCCGATCCGAAGGCGAGCGCAAGCCCCTGGTCGAGCACCAGCCGGTGCGGGTCGATGCGCCGGTCCCGCTCCGTGCCGAGCCGGGCCTCGTACATCCCGCCCTTCCCGGACCAGTTCCAGACGAAGTTCGGCTGCATGGACGGATTGAGCCCCAGGGCGACGGCCCGCCCGATCTGCGGGGGGGTGGCGAGCTCGAAGTGCTCGATCCGGTGGCGCAACCCCGTCGAGGTCCGCACGGTCGCGTGGGCGTCGAGGACCTGGTCGATCGCTCGCTCGCCGATCGCGTGGATGACCGTCTGCAGGCCGGCCGCCTCGGCGCGGCGCAGGAAGGTGACGACCACCTCATCCGAGTGATTGAGCGCCCCGGTCGTCCCTGAATCGCGGTACGGCTCTGCAACAGCGGCATTGCCCGCTCCAATCGAGCCGTCAGCAAACAGCTTCACCCCACCGAGCCGCAGGGTCTCCTCGCCGAACCCGCTCACCAGGCCCAGAGCCTCCAGGGCGTCGAGCCCGCTCACCTCCGGGCACAGGGTGACCCGCAGCTTGAGCCGGCCACGTTCATGTAGGTAGACTGCCATCCGCTGCGGAGGGAGCATGGTGTGGATCGACGTGACCCCGAGCTCGTGGGCGGCGTCGACCGCCGCGTGGAGCGCCTCGCGAAGCGTGTCCGCGTCCGGGGAGATCGCTTGAAGGAGAGAAAAGGCCGGCTCCTCACGCAAGATGCCCTCCTGAGGTTCGACCTTAGACCGGCCAAGCACGGAGGGGATCTTCTCCAAGGCGGCCTGGTTGGCGACGAGGAGGTGGCCGTCCAAGCGGACGGCGAGAAGCGGGTGCTCTGTGGTGATCCGATCGAGTTCATCGCTTCGCAGATAGCTTCGGTCCGACCAAGCACTCTCGTCCCAGCCCCGGCCGACGATCCACTCCCCGGCCCTGCGGTCTGCGGCGGCGTCAGCAAGCCGGGAGATGACTTCGGATCGAGACAGACCGGCCAGCCCGACGTGCGCCCCGATCCGCTCGAGGCCGGTGTCCAGGAAGTGGGTATGGGCATCGATGAACCCCGGCAAGACCGCTTTGCCGCCCAGATCCATGACGTGCGTCGTCTCCTGAGCCAGCGGGCCGATCTCCTCGTCCTGGCCGACCGCCAGGATCCTTCCCGCTCCCAAGGCGAGCGCCTGCGCCTCGGGAACGGTGGGGAGCTTCCCTCCCAGTAGAATCGTTTCCACCCTTTCCGGAAGCATGGTAACGGGATTGTAGTGGGGACCGCAGGTAAGGACAACGGGATGGCCCCACCTGCCAGAAAGGGAGAGGCTAGACATAAGGGGAGCATCCTGTTGGAACGCGTTCGGCTGGGGTGACCCCGCACTCCTCGAGCTCCCAGGAGCCTCTCAGTGCTGGATCTCAAGCCCGGTGGGCTTGGCCCCGGGGAAGCCGGTAATCGCTTTACCGGTCAGTGTCCCGGTATTCGGGTCGACCTCGACGATGGCGTGTGTGTCCACGTCGACGACCCACAACATCCCCTCGAACATGTCGATCGCAGAGGCGGAGAGGACCGGGATGACGACCGGGTCGCCCACGACCTGAAGCTGCGTGCTCGACGTGATGTCGTAGGCCGGGATGATCTTGATCTTGTAGAGGTAGCGGTTCTCCCCTTCGAGGTACCACAGGTATCCCGCAGCGTTGGTCTCCGGTGTCCAGTCGAGCCCCTGCGGGGTGTGCAGGAACGGCTGAGTCGCGACCTGCGGGGAAGTACTCTTGAAGTAGCTCTGCCCGAACGCGTCGTAGACCCGGCAATCGGGCGGGTTCAGCCAATAGATCATCCGGCTCAGCCCGTCCACGTGCCAGAGCTGTTTGTCCTGGCCGGCCTGGTAGGTGAGGTTGAGCGGCGACTGCGCCGGGGCACTGAACACCTGCGCGACCTCCCCATTCTGCGGGTCCACCCGCAGGATCCGCTGATTCCCCCCGTTGAAGCACGCGACAAAGAGCCAGTCACGGCCCCCGACCTCGGCAAGCGTGATGCCCCGCGGCTGACTATAGGAGAGGAGGAACGCATCGAGTGTGTTGCCGCCCACGTCGAGCTTGTAGATCCGGTTCAAGTTCTCGTCCGTGATCCAGACCGCGGGCGCCACCTGCACGGTCACCGTCTCCTGATCCGTGGACCCGTTCGCCGCGCGCACGGTCAGGGTGAGAGTGAAGCTCCCGGCGTGGGCGTAGACGTAGGTACCGCTCGCCTCGTGGGAGACCGGATCGCCCGTGCCGAAGTCCCACGTGTAGGTGCTGATGCCGCCGCTGGCGGTGGATCCTGTTCCGTCGAAGTGGACCGTCAACGGCACCGCGCCCGACAGCGGGGTCGCCTCGATCCGCACCTGCGGCCCAGCGAGGAACGTGCAGCTCCCAAGCGACAGCCCGATCACGCCGAGCACCATCAAAAAGCCCAAAGAACAAAGTCTCCCACTCCATTTCATCTCTGCTCCTCTGCCTTCACAACCGATGGTCTCATTGTACCTTACAGGAGCGGTTCGTCAATTCCAGCCTGTGGACCACGCCGGCAGGGGGGATCTCCCCTCCGGAATCCTCCCAGGTTTTTTTTAGGCAATTTTCTCGTTTCTGCCATGGACCGGCCGATCTGGAGGACTAAGCTAATAAGTAGCACCGATTTGGTGAGGTTCGATTGAGAAAACGACGAACCGAATCTGTTCTTAAAGGAGGGGGTGAACTCTATGGCGAAGAAGGAAATCCTCGACAAGCTCTCCATCTACATTCCTCAGAAGAAGATGGAGGAGAAGCCGGTTGAACGGCTGATTCGTCTGAGTGACAAGCGCGATCGCTCCATCAACTACTTGGTCGTCGATGCGATTCTGCAGTACCTCGATCGCGAAGAGAAGAAAGGCTAGCGGAAAGCGGCCTGCTGCGGTCGTCTACCGCTCCGCGACAGGCCCTTTTCCGTCTCCACGGGCCGCCTTCACCTCGTACATGTTCGCATCGGCAAGACGCAGAAGATCGGCAATCGACTGCCCGTTGCCCGGATTCCAGGTGGCCCAGCCGATGTCGATTCCCAGCGGCAGGCCGATCCCGTGCTGCTGCCCCCACTGCTCGACCGCGCCACGCAGCCGTTGCACCAGCGGCTCGATCCGCCTCCCGGTCTCCGGCAGCACAACCAGGAACTCGTCCCCTCCGTAGCGGATCGCCCAATCGCTCTCACGGATCTGCTCTTGGACGATCCGCGCGATCTCCCGCAGGACCTCGTCCCCCTTCTGGTGTCCAAGCCGATCGTTCACCGCCTTGAACCCGGCCAGGTCGGTCATCAGGAGGGTGAACGGACGGTTGTAGCGCTGGGAGCGCTTGAGCTCGGTGCAGATCGTCTCATCGAAGTAGAAGCGGTTGTACAGACCGGTCAACGGGTCATGCAGCGCCCGCTGCTTGAGGAACGTTTCGGCCCGCACCCGCTCACTGATGTCGACGAGGTGAAACAGGGTCGCCGTCTGGCCGGAGTAGTCGATCGGCCTTTTCATCCAGCGCATCCAGATGGAATCGCCGTTCGCGCAGACCGCCCGCGCTTCAAAATTTCCCTCCGACAAGAGATTCGCCTGCCCCACCGCGGCGGTCCGCTCATCAGGGTGAATCACCTGCGACCAGGGATTCATGGACAGAAGCGCCTCGTGCGGATAGCCGAGCATCCGCGCGAGGCTGTCGTTGACGTAGCAGAACCGGCCGTCCTGGACGATCGCCAGGCCGGTCACCGAACTCTCCGTCAGGGAATGGAAGAGCCGGTGCCGCTCGCTCAGCGACTCGAGGCTCCGGGCATCGGAGAGCGCGACCGCGGCGACGGCCGCCAGCTCCTCCAGCCCAGCCAGGGACTGCGCCGTGGGACACCCGCCGTCCCGGGGATCGTCCACCGAGATCTGGCCGAGGATCTCCCCGTTCAGCCGAACCGGCACGAGGAGCAGATCCCCCGACGACCATCCATTCTGCGTGATGAACCGGCGGCGGCTCCTGATACGCGGCAGGACCGCGTGCCGGTTCTCCCGCTCGGGGATGTAGTACGAGCGACCCAGGCGGTAGGCCGGGCAGTACTTGTCCGCCCGAACCGGTTCCCCCCTCGCCACGAGCCGGCGGAGCGTCTCCTTGTCCTGGGGGTCGAGTCCCTGGCAGGCGTACTTCAAGACGTGCGTCTGCGCGCCAGCGGAATCCACAAGCGGGGAGTCATACAGGGTGACGACGATCCGACGGAACAACGTCTGGGCGATGGCGGCCCGCGCCACATCATCCAGGATCCGTTGGAGCACATCCTCACCGGGCTGACCGGGATCCACAGTCGGCGGCTCTCTCTTCAAGAACGGCAACAACTAGTCCTTACCCCCGCCCCCTCCTGACAATAGGAACCATATCACCCGCCGTGGGATCCGTCAAGAACTCGAAGCTCCGGACATTTGTCCCAAGTAGGATAGAACAACACCCTTTAGCAACCCTCCCCGGCGTCCTAGGATGGTGGGATCGCACGAAAAGGAGTCGCCCATGGAACTTGAAGAATGGCTGAGGGTCTACCAAGCCGTCTCGACCAGCGGCGCGGCCAAGGAACGCAGCTATTGGACGATCCTCGGGAGCTTCCTCATCGCCAACGGGGTGCTCATCCTGACCGTTGCCTTCCTCGCCC
>CAZBWD010000087.1:0-7565 GCA_964495585.1 uncultured Thermotogae bacterium | reverse complement strand
TCGTGTCCGGCCGCGGAGGTCCACAGGGCCCCGTAGATCAACGGGCTGCTAAGCTTTGCCAGCACGGGTTCATCCCCGGCTCCTGCTTCGCCGACACGTGGGGCGGCAAGAGGTGTGGAAAGGCAAAGATCATGGATGCAGAGCGCGGTGATATGAAGGCCGATCCAAAGGTTTGGGACTGCCTGATCATCGGCGCCGGCATCATCGGCGCGAGCCTCGCGCGGCTCTTGAGCCGCCTTGAACTGCGCGTCGCGGTGGTCGAGAAGTGCGCCGACGTCGGCATGGGCGCGAGCTGCCGGAACTCGGGGGTCCTGCACTCGGGGATCAACTACCCTCCGGGAAGCCTGCGCGCGCGGCTGTGCAGGGAAGGCCGCGACACGTTCCAGCGCTGGTGCGCAGAGTACGGCATCCCCGTCCAGACGCCCGGAAAGCTCGTCACCGCCCACGAGGAACGCGAGATCGACGCCCTGGAGGCGCTTCGCGCCCAGGGAGAGGCCAACGGCATCCCCGGGCTGCGCCGCATCGACGCAGCACAGGTTGAGGCGTTGCAGCCGGGAATCCGCGCCGCGGGGGCGCTGCACGTGCCGTCGACGGCGATCGTCTCGCCGTACGCCGCGACCATCGCCTTCGCGGAAGACGCCTGCCTGAACGGCGTGCGCTTCCTCCTCGGGCACACCGTCCGCGCCATCCGGAAGGACGGAAACACGTTCATCCTCGACACCGATCGCCGGATGTTGCGCGGGCGGTGGCTCATCAACGCCGCCGGGGTCGACGCCGGTCGGCTGGGGAGGAGCCTTGATCCGACCCTTCCCCCGGTCTACCCCTGCCGCGGGGAGTACCTCGTGATGGACCGCGAGGTCGGAGAGGCGATGCGGAGGCTCATCTACCCGATCCCCCCGGCCGGAAGCGGCGGTCTGGGGGTCCACCTCACCCCGACGACCGAGGGGAACGTCCTCGTCGGCCCGTCCGCGGAGTACCTCGCCAACGGGGAGGACTACGCCTGCACCGCCGACGTGCTCGGCCGGCTGGTAAAGGAGGCCCGCCGGTTCTGGCCCGCCTTCCCGTATCCGAAGGTCATCGGGACCTACGCGGGGATCCGGGCCAAGCTCACCCCTCCGGAGGAGGGCGGCTTCTCCGACTTCTTCATCGAGGAGTCCGTGCGGCACCCGCGTCTGATCCACCTCCTGGGGCTCGAATCGCCGGCGCTCTCCTCCGCGCCGGCGATCGCCCGCACCGTGGTCGAGGAGATCATGGGCGCGAAGGAGCGCTTCGAGCGCAAGCCGGAGGACCGACTCAAGCCGACCGCCTGGCCCCCGCGGTTCGACGCGCTCCCCAAGGAGGAGAAGGAGGACCTCGTCGCCGCCCTGCCGGACCACGGGGAGATCATCTGCCGCTGCGAGGGCGTGACCCGCCACGAGGTTCTCCGCGCGCTCGATAACCCCCTGGGGGTGAGGACGCTCGCCGGACTCAAGTACCGCACGCGGGTCACGATGGGGCGGTGCCACGGCGGGTACTGCCTGCCGCGGCTCGTCGAGCTGTTGCGCGAGCGCTACGACTGGCCCCCCGAGCGGTTCCAGCTGAAGGGCGAGGACTCCCCGCTCTTCTCGGGGTCCGTGAAGGAGGACGGTGATGGCTAGCCGCGCGTTCGACGTGATTGTCATCGGCGGAGGACCCGCTGGACTCGCCGCCGCCGCCGCTGCCGCCGAGGAGGGGACCCACGTCGGCCTGATCGAACGCAACGACGAGCTCGGGGGGATCCTCAACCAGTGCATCCACGATGGGTTCGGGCTGCACGCCTTCGGCGAGGCACTCACCGGCCCCGAGTTCGCGCACCGCTACATCGAGCGCGTCCTCGCTGCACACGTCGACGTCCGGACCGGCACCCTGGTCGCGCGGCTCGATCGATCGCGCGAGCTTGTCTGCACCACCCGCGGCGCGCGGTATCCGCTTGCCGCACGGGCCGTCGTGCTCGCGATGGGCTGCCGGGAGCGGACCCCCGGGATGATCCTCATGCCGGGGCAGCGCCCGGCCGGGGTGTTGACCGCAGGGGTCGCGCAGTGGCTGATCAACGAGGCGAACATCATGGTCGGCCGCACCGTCGTCATCCTGGGGTCCGGCGACGTCGGCCTGATCATGGCCCGCCGCCTCACCTGGGAGGGCGCGCGGGTCGCCGCCGTCGTGGAGAAGCTCCCCTACCCCAGCGGCTTGGCGCGCAACGTCAAGCAGTGCCTCGAGGACTACGACATCCCCCTCTACCTCTCGCACACTGTCTCCCGCATCGACGGGGCGGGGCGGATCGAGCGGGTCGCCGTGACCCGGGTCGACGAGGCCGGCCGCCCCATCGTGGGAGGCGAGTTCACACTGGACTGTGACACGCTCCTGTGTTCGATCGGCCTGATCCCCGAGAACGAGCTCTCCCGCCAGGCGGGGATCCTCCTCGATCCGGTCACCGGCGGCGCCCGGGTGGACGCCCGACTGATGACCTCGCTTCCGGGGGTCTTCTCCTGCGGGAACGTCCTCCACATCCACGATGTGGCGGACTGGGCCGCGGCAGAGGGGGAGCACGCCGGACGGAACGCGGCACGCTATGCCGCCGACGAGATGCCCGAACCCCAGCCGTCGGTCGTGGTAAGCCCGGGAGAGGGGATCCGGTACGTCCTTCCCCAGACGATCCCCTGCTCGTCCGATGGCCTGGAGCTGTCACTGCGGGTGACCCGTCCGGGGCGTAGCTGTCGGATCGCGGTGTGGGCCGGAACCGAGAAGGTCTTCGAGCACACCCGGGTGCGGGTCCATCCCGCGGAGATGGTGCGCATCGCGCTGCCCAGGCTCGCGCTCGAAGCGGGCACACCGATCGAGGTGAGTGTGGAATGAACCGATCGAAGATGACCTGCATCCTCTGCCCGAACGGGTGCGAGCTCGAGGTCGAATGGGAAAAGGGAGCCGGACTGCCCTCGGTAACGAGCGTCGCTGGCAACCTCTGCCCCAAGGGGAAGGACTACGCCACCGAGGAGGTCACCGCGCCGGTGCGCACCGTGACGACGACGGTGCGGGTCAAGGGGGGTGCCCGACCGCTCCTCTCCGTCCGCACGGCCTCCCCCGTCCCCCTGTCCGTCGTGCCCGACTGCCTGCGCCAGATGCGCACGATCGTGGTGGCCGCCCCGGTGCGGATCGGGGAGACGATCGTCGAGAACATCGCCGGAACGGGCATCGCGGTGATGGCGACGCGGAGCGTCCCCTTGCCTCCACAGCATGAGCGATCGTCGAGGCCGGAAGCGGCCGGATCCAAGCCCGCACCTCCCGACGACCGGCCCGGAACGGTCGCCGAGAAAAGGAACTCCTGAAGCGCATCCTCCTCGTACCACCGCTTCCCCCTTGCGACGTCCCAGCCTACGGTATGGCGAGGGCGAGGAGATCGGACAGGTGCGAGCGGAGAGGGTTCCGACGGTCCATGAGGCGTCGACCCGCCGCATCACGAAGACATTGCGGGAAGAGGAGCGGTCCGGCCCGTAGGTGTAGGACATCTTGAGGAGCGGATCGCTTGCGGCAAGGACGTTCTGCTCACTCGTCCAGTCGATCGTCCCGGTGATCGTTTCCGCGTTTCGGACCGATCCCCGAAGCGTGCAAGTCAACTGCTGGACAACGTACGTTTCGCCGCTCACGACCCCCGCGAGGGTCACCCGGACGCTCAGTCCGGGGTGCCCGTCCTTGTCCTGATCGAACACGCGAGGATCGCGCGGGTCGGTCGACAAGGGATCGTGCACGGGATCCTTCAAACGGGCGCCGCGGACCTCGGTGGTGCGGTCGCCGATGAACGCCCAGCCGCTCCCCGAGGTCTACACCTGCCCGGTGCGTACCTCGCTCGGCAAGGAGGCGACGAACCGCTCCGGTACGATCGTCGTCAACTCCACCCGGCCCACGAGCGGCAGGTTCGCGATCCCTGGCATCACCTCCACGAGCGCCCAGCGGCCGTCGAGGTCAGGAGGGGCACCGGCGGCCGGCGCCGGACGACCGACAGCTGCGATGATGGGGAAGGTCAAGAGAAGGGCCATCCAACGCCAGTGCAAGATAGCTGTTCCTCTCACTGTCTCCCTCTTGTAGGCCTATCCTAACAATAACTTAGGGGATCGAACAAGGCGCCGCGATCCGTCCGGTTCAGAAGGAAGGCGAGAACCCGCCCTCAACGACGCGGACGAGAGCGCCCCTCACGCGGGTCCGGTAGCGCAGAAGGAGGCGCGCGGAGTCGACCGGAGAGAGCCTGCCCCCGCAGAACGCCGGCGTGAGACCCAGGAGCCGGCGGAGGCGCCGTCCCGAGCGGCTGCCGGACCGATGAACCGGACCAGGGCGAAGTCGCCGACCGGGCGATAGCCGATCCGTTGGTAGATCCTGTTCGAGATCGGATTCGCAACGTCGGCGAACAGGGTGCAGAACTGCTTCCCCGCGTCGAGCTGCGCCTGGCTCAGCGCGGCCACACAGGCCGAGGCATAGCCGCGGCCCCGCAGCGACGGCGGGGTATAGACCAGGTTGACCGAGATCCCGTGCGGCGTCGGCCGCGTGGCCGCCGCCATGGAGACCGCCCCACCGTTGTCCCATACGAACAGCGCCCCCCGCACCACGTGTCCCTCGACGAGCGCGCGGGCATCCTGCGGCAAATCGTCGGGAACCGCCTCGTCATGAAACGCCCCAGCCCAGGCGGCCAGCCAGTCGATGTCCCGCGGCTGCGCCGGCCGCAGCCGGCCGGGAACGCCCTGGGGTGGCCTCACCTGCGTCAGCAGGTACAAGCGATGGGCGGCTCCGGCGCACGCCGCCCTGCCGGTCAGCGCGCACCATCGCTCGGCAAACCGACGCGCCGAACCAGCCCGTCCATGCACGCTCGGCAGATCCACCGCGCCTTCGGCCAGGTGTTCGGCAACCAGGGCGCAGGCGCCCTCCGCCCCCTCGTCGATGCTCAGGATCAGCCCGTAGCGAGGTGTGCGGATTGCAGTCCCAACCGCCTTCCCAGCATCGAGGACGCAACCCAGGAACACGGGCCCCTCGCCGTACGCCCGTCCGCGCTGCGCGCGCAGCACGACGCCGAGCGAAAGCCCCTCCTCGGCTTCGTTCCCCAGGAGCCGGTCCCCAGCCACCGCGAGGAACTCCTCCACCCGATCGAAGGTTCTCAGTTGCATCGACCATCACCCCTGAGAATTCTCCTCCGAGAGGAGGGCCGCCCCTGTCGTCCTGCGGCTAGTCCTCGACGTACGCGGTCTCCCCGAGGATCGACGCATCGAGGCCCGCTTCCTCATCGTGGGAGGACACCTTCACCGGCACGAACCGATTGATCAACCATGATCGCCAGGACGTTCTTGCGCCCGACAAGCCCCCCGTAGAAGAAGGCCAGCCCCGGCGTCATCAGCACGACGAGGCTGGTTGCGACCAACATGAATCCCGTATCGCCCGTGTTCAGCATCTCTGGTTTCCCTCTCTGTGAGCAAGTGCGTCGTCTCGAGCCTCGGCAGGAGGCGGCTGACCGACTCGCGTGAGGCCCGCCGCGCGGGATTGTATCCGGCTGCCTCACAGCGTGCACCACTGCGAGTCCGCCCAAGGGGATTCAAACAGCATCGGGCCTGAGGCCGCAATGCAGAGATAAGCGGTGGCCTACGGGAGATGAGTGACCCCAAGCGGCACCACAGAGGAAGCTCAACCCCAACCTTGGCTCAGCTGAAGCCGGCCGCCTGGTCCTCGAACCCCACCGAGGTCGATCATCGGCCCGAGGGGAAGGCCCCACCCAGCCTCTGCTTACGCCTCCCCAGCGGAACCAGAGCATGAACGTCGTGGTGGCGCGGCCCAGGCGAGGGTTTGCGGGCGGGACAGCGCAAGGTGTGGTATCCTCACGGCATGGATGAGCCGTCCCGGCGATCGACCTCCGAACCCTCTGTCCCCCAGGGGCTGCCGCGCTACACCACGCAGGTGAACCCGCGAGCGCGCCGCGTCCGCCTGCGGATCTCAGCGCAGGACGGTCTCGAGGTCATCGTCCCCAGGGGGTTCGACGAGCGCCAGATCCCCCATCTCCTCCGCGAACACCGCCGCTGGATCGACCGCACGATGCGCCGGATGGCAGCCCGACACGCACCGGAGGCGACGGACCGTCTACCTGACCGGCTCGTGCTCCAGGCTGTCGACGAGGCGTGGCAGGTCCGTTACCGCCCGAATGGCTCACCGCGGATCCGGATCGCGGAACAGGACGGGTGGACGCTCGTCCTGAGCGGCCACACCTCCGATCAGGCAGCGTGCAGGCAGGCGCTGCGCCGATGGCTCCTGCGCAAAGCCCGCGAGCACCTCGTCCCGTGGCTCACCCACCTGGCACAGGAGCAGGGGTTCGCGTTCGGGAAGGTGACCATCCGCTCTCAGAGGACCCGCTGGGGAAGCTGCTCGCAGCGGCGGGAGCGCCCGGGAGGAAGCGACCGCGTACCCGATTCCCAATGCACCCTGAGCCTGAACGCCAAGCTCCTCTTCCTTCCCCCGCGGCTCGTCCGCTACGTGCTCCTCCACGAGCTGTGTCACACCGTGGCGCACGACCACTCCCCGGCGTTCTGGGCGCTCCTTCGCCGCTGCGAGCCGCAGACGCCGGCGCTGCGCAAGGAACTGCGCGACGCCTGGGAACTCGTCCCGGGCTGACTCCTCCAGGGCACGGCCGCGCCTCCACCGATGCCCCTGCGGCCTCGACGCCCTTTCGCCGATCGTGAAAAATGACTCCGCCCTGCGGAGCGGCAGTGGAGTCCGCCATAAGCGCCATCGAGGCTAATGACTCCTACTCCCGATTACAGGGGAGGAGGAGGCCGATGGCCAAGCGACCCAGGTTCGTCGCCGTTCGAGGGGCGATTCGACAACGTGTAATCCGCAAGGCGTTTCACCCGCCCATTCATCCCGAGCCGTCCAACGCCGTGCCGCGCATGGACCTGAGAGCCAGCTCCTCCACCGCGTCCTTGGCCGATAGGACCGCTACCTGGAACAACCACAGCGGCCTGAGCTGCGGTGCGGGGATCGCAATGCCCTGGTGGCTTTCGAGGATCTACGCCATCAGGTTGCGCAGACTCGTGACGTAACCTGTGAGGACCGTTCCCCGAGTCGGCAGAGCATCGGATCGGCACGTCGGAATGGAGAGGGATCCTCAGCCGGATGAAGCGCCCGCAGGGCCGCCGTGAGGATCTCTCCACGTACTGGCACGTCACGAGCAGGTGCCGCTTGTGATTCTCGTTTAGGCCGTCTGTTTCTCCGGTCATTCGACGCCTTGCCGCGCTGATTCGCGCCTCAACCTGCGGATGGGCGGGAAGGAGCGACGGCCGTGCACGGAGGCAAGGATCGTCCTTCCGCCTTTACCGCTCCGGTCGTGTTTTCATCGCCCGCTGTCCTTCTGGTCCCGGCGGGGAGCATGTGCATCGTGTCCGGAAGGGCCGGGCCCCCGGTCACGTCGGACGCGTATTGTTCCCGTGGCAAGCCATCTCACGCCCCGTTCCCCGCTTCGAGGAAGACTTCCCGATACAGATCCTCGCCGTAGCTGGTCTCCAACGGTTCGCCCGGAACGAGCC
>CAZBWD010000086.1:0-7605 GCA_964495585.1 uncultured Thermotogae bacterium | reverse complement strand
CATCAGATGAATCAGGTCGAGGAAGTCTGCGACCGTATCTTGATGATGGATAATGGACGTGCCGTTCTGTACGGGGATCTCGCAGAGATCAAGTCGAAGTACAGAAGTCATTCGGTCATTGTCGATGTGGAGGGTGAGATGACGCCGATACCGGGGGTTGCCGAAAAGCGCGCTCACAAAGGGTACGTCGAGCTCGTCCTTGATGGGAATACGACTCCCCGACAGGTCCTGGAACGACTGGTTGGCAGCGGCATAGGGATCAATCGATTCGAGGTAGCCACGCCTTCACTCAACGAAATATTCCTGAAAGTGGTGGGTAAAGACCATGACTAAGACATTCTTGATATTCAGGCATGAATTCCTGCACACAATAAGAAGACCCGGGTTCATTATTCTGACTCTCTCTCTGCCGGTGATTGCGCTCTTGGGCATCGGGATCTTCAATATCGCATCAGGCGTTGCGAAACCTCCGGTAGAGGTGACTAGAATCGGATACGTGGATGAAGCCAGCGGTTTCGACCAGTTTACGACCCAGGGGAACATGACCCTGGTCCGCTTCGATACTCCGGAAGCCGCCACGCAGGCCTTGATCAACCGAGATATCGAGGAATATTTCGTCATTCCGCCGGATTTCGTCGCGACGGGAATGATCGACCGATACACCATGCAGAAGGAACTTGTGCCGCCCCCAGCGACTACGGCCGTGATCACGAATTTTCTGTCAAGCAATCTCTTGGCGGGGACGGTGCCAGCGAGCACCATCGCGCGGGTTGAAGCACCCTTGAACGTGGTTACCACCACCCTCACTTCAACCGGCGCCGTGGCGGCCGAACAAGGGGGATACAGCAACTTCATCATCCCCAGCGTCTTCAGCCTGCTGCTGGCGCTCGCCCTCATGTTTACCTCGAATTATGTGCTGCAAGGCCTCAGCGAAGAGAAAGAGAATCGGCTGATGGAGATCCTGTTATCCTCGGTCTCGACCCGGCAGCTGCTCACCGGCAAGGTTCTAGGACGGGGGGTTGCCGGGCTGGTGCAGGTCCTCGTCTGGGTGGCCTGCATCCCATTGCTCTTGAATCTGGCCTCGGCATCCATCGGGGGCCTCGTCAGCACGATACACGTGCCCGCCAGCTTCTTCGTCATTAGCGTCGTGTACTTCATCCTCGGCTACTCGCTGTTCGCTGTGCTGGCGGCGAGTGTCGCCGCCATTACGCCCACGGTTAGAGAAGCGCAGGGGCTGGCCCCGATATTCTCGTTGTTTGCCATTGCACCGCTTTGGTTTCTCTCTGTGATCATGTTGTTCCCCAACAGCACTATATGGATCATTTTTAGCATTATGCCACTCAGTGCACCCGTGTTGGTGATGTTGCGGCTTGGTTCGACGGGTGTCCCCGTATGGCAACTGGCCACCAGCCTAGCCGTGCTGATGCTGTCGACCGTTGGGGGACTGTTCCTGGCGGCGAAGCTCTTGAGGATGTATCTGTTGATGTACGGCAAGAGACCACGTTTGCGAGAGATCATGCGAAGCCTCAGGAGTGGATAGGGCGGGTCACGTCCTCTGAAATGGCTCGGGGATGGGTCTCCTCGTGGCTTCTTCTGCCATCCGGCACGACAGCAGCCTTGATGTCGATGAGGGAAGTAGACTTGTCGGGCAAGATTCTGTTTCGGGCGCAGCACGGGAAAGGCGAGGCCTGCCGAAGTGCGACAGGTGCGCGGGTTTGCGCGCGAGCGGCTTCGCGGGGCCTGGTCAAGCGGGATGCGGAGCGATAACCTTTCTGCCGAGAGGATGGGATCTGGACGAGGAGAGGACATGAAACCGCTTCCCAAAAGGCTTGACACCGTGGTCTGGGACTTCAACGGCACGCTCATCGACGACGTCGGTCCGGTCGTCCGCTCGGTGAACGCGCAGCTCGAGAAGCGGAGTCTGCCGCGGCTGACGGTGGAGCGGTACCGCGAGGTGTTCGGTTTTCCGGTCGCCGACTACTACCGCACGATCGGCCTGGATCCCACGGCGGAGCCGATCGATGCGCTGTCCGGCGAGTTCCACACCGCCTACGTGCCGATGCTCATGGACTGCCCGCTCCACGACGGCGTCGTCGCGGTGCTCGAGCGGTTCCGCGACGCGGGCGCCCGGCAGTTCGTGCTCTCGGCGATGGAGGAAGCGGCCCTTCGCGCCGTGGTCGAGCACCTCGGGATCGCCGGGTTCTTCGAGGCGGTGTACGGACTCGCTCACCTGAACGCCGATTCGAAGCTCTCCCGCGGTCGCGAGCTCCTTCACGACTACAATATCCGCCCCGAGCGGGCGCTCCTGATCGGCGACACCGACCACGACGGCGAGGTCGCCGAAGCGCTCGGCCTGGTGGTCGTCCTCGTCGCGGGAGGACACCAGAGCGAGTCCAGGCTCCGCGGCACCGGGCATCGCGTCGTCGGTTCCGCGGACGCGATCGACGCCCGGCTCCTCGAGGCGGTCATGAAGCGCGAGGCTTGACGCGCTGCAGGATCAGAGGACGGCGGGGGGAGAGATCATGGCAGCCGCTGAGCGGGACAAAGACGTCGCGAGGTTCGGGCGCTGGGCGGGATCGTACAACGGGTCGATCCTCCAGCGCCTGATCTTCGCGCCGCTCCAGGAGGTCGCCCTGGAGCAGGCGGCCGCCTTGGTTCAGGATCCCCACGCGATCCTCGAAATCGGATGCGGCACCGGACTGCTCCTGCGCCGTGCGGCCCGCCGGTTCCCGTTGGCCGAGCTCACGGGGATCGACCCCGCTGAGGGGATGATCCGCGTCGCGCGAGCCTCCGTGCCGCAGGGTGCTCCCGTCCGCTTCCTGCATGCGTTCGCCGAGGAGCTGCCGTTTCCGGCCGCGTCGTTCGACCTGGTCCTCACCACGATGTCGTTCCACCACTGGGCCGACCAGGAGCAGGCGCTCCGCGAGGTGTGCCGGGTGCTCGTCCCGGGCGGCGTCTTCGCGCTCGCCGATGCGCTGGCCGCCGGTGGTCTGCGCTGGCTTATCGCTCGAAGCGGCCACGGCCGGTTCAACGCCCCGTCGATCCTCTCAGGGATGCTGCGCGACGCCGGCCTCAACGTGGAGAAGATGATTCCGATGGCGAGATTCGGCGGCACCGTGCAGGTGGTTTTCTCGCGGGCTCCAGACTGACGGGTCGAGTGCGGGGTGACTCCGCGGCATCGGCCGAGGGGCGGTCGCCCGACAGTTTTGCAGGTCGAAGATTGCAGGCTGCGCCGTCGAGACGCCGCCGAATTGAGCTCGTCTCTTGCCTATGACCGTGTCTGCCCTTTGTCGTGGGCCGGCTTCGAGCCTGCGCCTTGTGCCTTCCTCACGAGCGCCGCGAGGTTCCGCGGCAGGACGTCCAGGTAGTCGATGAGGTCCCAGGCCTCGAGCGTCTCTTGCACCTCGGAGGGAAGGTCCTCCATGAGCGTGCCGGCGAGGAGGGCCCGCGTTGTCTTCTCGCCGAAGGTCGGCCCCTCCACGATGGACTCGATGGACGGCCGGTTCTCCGGACAGACCTCCTGGCAGCGGAGACACCCGACCAGTGCATTGTGCCATTCGGGCTTTATCCAGGCCGGGAACGGCACGTCTGGCGGTTTCTCGTTCCAGAAGGTCAGACACCGCTCGGCGTGGAGGAGGAAGCGGTCCTCCCCGATCGCTCCCGTCGGACAGGCCGCAAGGCACGCCTTGCACGTGCTGCAGCGGGGAAGCACCGCCGGCTCCGTGCGCGGTGACGCCTCCTCGCAGGGAAGGTCCGAGACGAGAACCACCGGACGGTGGTAGCTTCCCATGCCGGGGACGTAGGTCACGTTGTTCCGCCCGTACCGGCCCAGATCGCTTCGCGTCAACATCGCTTTCTCCGGTCCGCGAGCCCGGGCGGCGGTGAACCCAAACGGCGCCAGGACCTCCCGAAGGCGTTCCTCCACCGCTCGATCGCCTCGCTCCTCGTGGATATAGGTCGGAGGCACACGAACCGCCAGCATCCCCTGCGGGAAGTGGAACCGAAACCGCACCGGCCGATCGGGGACGGCGACGGCGATGAGCGAGCGCGGATCACCGATCTCGGGCAGCGACTCCCGCACGACCGGCGCAACGCGCTCGGTGTAGAACGCCTCGTCGAACTCCCCGCGTTCGTGCCGATGGAGGATGTCCTGCCGCGCCCAGCAGCGAACACCGTACGGTGAGATCGCCGCTCGCCACCTCGACCTCGCTCAGCAATCGCTCGATGACCGACATGCGCACCCCTGACCGTCACCTGACAGCATAACCAGCATTATCAGTTTCGCAAGTTAAGCATAGCGAGAGCGGGCGTCGGTGTCAAGCGGACATGAAGCGGGATCGGACCTGAATCGCTGGGCCGCGCGGGGTCCGCTCCATGGAGCCATCGCCGCGTTACACAGGTCGGAGGCATCGTACAGGTGATCCCGTCGCGGGCCGCTGGACGAGTCACGGGGCAGAAATACGGCAAGCCGGATGCTCGATGGGAGGCGCGATATTGCAAGGGGTGATGTTTTTTCTACTCCATACGCCTTCGGGCGGGCCGGACCCTATAGAGCTCGGGAGCCTCTCTCACCCCGCGCGCGCCCTCCTCGGAGGTAGCTTCCTCAAACGACAAGCTCGCCTCAGAGAACAGATCGCTGCTCTCAGCCTTCAGATAACGGGCCGCCATTTGGCAGTACTCCGGATCGATTTCCACACCGACACTGTTCCGGTCGTTCTTGAGGGCGGCCACCAGTGTCGTCCCAGACCCGCAGAATGGATCAAGCACTGTGTCGTCGACAAACGAGAACATCCGCACTAGGCGTGTGGCCAGTTCCAAGGGGAAGGGGGCGGGATGCTTCTTGGTCGACGCCCCAGGAATTTCCCATATCTGCTGAAACCAGCGATCGAAATCCTCCTTGCCGATCATGCTCCGACGCCTCTGTTCAGCCGTTGGTTTCCGGTAGCCACCTGGCTTTCTCTCCATCAGGATGTACTCCATGTCATTCTTGATGATGGCGTTCGGCTCGTATGGTTTGCCGAGGAATTTCGATCCGTTCTCCACTTCGTATGACGCGTTCGCGATTTTGTGCCATATCACGGGGTTCAGATTGTCGAAACCGATATGACGGCACATGACAGCGATATCTGCGTGAAGGGGAAACACCAAGTGCCTGCCGAAACTGCGCCGTGATACGCACACATCTCCGACAACGCACACGAGACGCCCGCCAGGCACCAGGATCCTGAACGCGTGTTCCCAGACCTTCCGGAGTTCGCTCAGGAAGACCGAGTAGTCGTCAATGTGGCCCATCTGGTCCGGGTGCTCGTTGTATCGTTTGAGGTTCCAGTAGGGCGGCGACGTCAGCACCAGGTGCACCGATTCATCCGGCAGGAACGAGAGATCTCTTGCATCCCCGTTGATCAGCCTGTGGAGCGTCGGCATCATTCAGCCCCCCCAAAGCGAGAGGCATGAGAAGACAGTGCCGTCGCGAAACCCTTCAGCGCGAGATCCTCTGCGGGAGTCCGGTATTCGCCGGTCCCACCGACCGATCTACTGGATGTGATGAATGCCGCAGAAGTATAGTGGCGTTCCAAGACGAGCTTTCTGCAGAAGAGCTCGTATCGCTTTATGTACGATGCCCCCGCGAACTCCGGGAAGACTCTGAAGTGAGGCTCGCGAACCTTCACCGACCTGTTCGAGGCCGGACAGTCTTCCAGCATGAAGAAATACCCGAGAAACGGCTGGGGACTCGCAAGAAGAGCCCCCTCGCGATAGGCTGTCCAGAGATCTAATGCACTTCCCATCGCCTCTTCAACCCTATTGTTGAAGTTGTTGCCGAACGAGGGACCCACCTGCGACTTCGCCTCGATCGCAGCAATGAGGGTGCCGTCCTTGACCACAAGCAGATCCCATTCCTTCGTGGGCCGGAAAAATCCAGGGAGCTCAAGAGCCTTCTTGCGGAACACGTGTTTGCTGGAGACCCCGGCCTCCACGATGATGTCGGTGAAGAGATCGATGAAATCGTCCATCTGAGCACCACCCGTGACCGCACTGCGCAGCCCATGGTCCACGCGCCCGGTCTCTTCCTGTCTGCGCTGCTGCGCCGAACGGGTGCTCCAGTACCGAGCCACCGCTTGCCTGGTGCGTTGATCGATGTACTCCAAGACTCCCTCTCTGCCCATATCCATGAGCCTACCAGATCAAGGATTGTGGCTCAAATCCGCCAATCGGATACCTCACCTACCACACACAGCTCATTCCCGCGGGCACGCGATCGGTCAGCCAAAGCGACTCACCAATGCCCAACCTCCCGTGATTGCAGATGGCGCGGCGCATAGCGCGGATACGGGCCCATCGAACGCAGTGGTAGATGAGCCCCGCAGGTCGGTGCGCGCTGACTTACCCGTTGTCTGCGGCTCGGCGCAGCTTGGGCCACGCCTGGAAGAACGACTCGCCCAGCGCGACGGGCCGGCCGGTCGCCTCGCCGAGGAAGACGGCGGTGACCTCGGCCTCGACGCAGACCTCGTCAGACGACGCGAAGCGTGCTTCCTGAGCGAGGACGACCTCGCGGCTTCCGCGTTTGGCGAGCCGCGTGGTGACGGCGAGCACGTCGCCCGCGCTCGCCGGGCGGCGATAGGAGATCGTCAGGCGCACGACGACCGGAAACACGTGATGCTCGTGGAAGAACGACTCGTCGATCCCGTGTTCCTCGAGGTACGCCCGGCGGCCCTCTTCCAGGAATTCGAGGTAGCGTGCGTTGTTCACGTGACCGAACCGGTCCTCGTGGTAGCCGCGGATCCTGATCTGCGTCATCGTCTCCACTTGTCCTCTTTCGCGGGTCGCCGCAACGATACGGACCCGCACGCGCCATGTCCAGCAAAGCTCCTCTCAACAGCAACTCGTGTGGATCTCTTCGACCGGGGGCGTGGGCGTTATTCGACCGGCATCGACCAGTGAAGCGTCTGGAACCGCCAGACGCCGCCCTCCCGCACGAGCGTGCCGGTGAGGACGAACGGCCAGGTGTGGCGGGGCCCTGAAGCCGTTCGTACAGGCGGCGCATGCCGAAGTGGGTCGCGTCAGCGAGGCGGTCGAACGGCGGACGCTTCAGGTCCTCCAGGCGCTCCTTCATCATCCCCAGGAAGAGCTTGAGGACCTCGTCGCGCTTCTCCGGAGTGAGCCCCTCGTCCTGAGCGAGTGAACCCGAGGTCGAGAACCAGGCCGGGTCGCCGCGCACCGTGAGCCGAGCGCCCTCGACATCGATCGTCACCCCGCCCCAGTGCGTCCAGTCCGAGAGGATGATCTCGCGCACCGCGTCGCGGCCCTCGTACCACTCGTAGCCGCCGCGCGCGCTCGCGCCAATGCCGATGGACTCCGGCTCAGCCGCGATGCACTCGTCCATGAATGCATCGACCCGGCTCGCGTCTCGCGCGTCATACGCCGCCGCGAGCTTCTTCAGGACTGCGCGGATCACGTTGCTCTCGTTCTCTGTCGGCATGGATCACTCCTCTGAGGGTTCCAATGCTAGAAGTCATTTCAAAAGCGTTCTCAGGCAGATCATGCTGCACGCCAGCGTAAGGAATCCGGCATAGACAGAGATGAGTCGCTCGTGACGAACAAGAAGCC
>CAZBWD010000085.1:0-7662 GCA_964495585.1 uncultured Thermotogae bacterium | reverse complement strand
GAACGGATCCGCTCGCCTTTTCGGTCGATCGTTGCAGCGACGTAGACGATCAGCGCGAACTTCAGGAGCTCGGTCGGCTGAACCGCGAATCCGCCCAGCCGGAGCCAGCGCCCGTCGCTCAACCGGTGAAGCGGCAGGAGCGTGAGCACGGTCAGGAGGAAGGCCCCAAGGAGCAGAATGTCGTCGAGGTGGCGCAGGTGGTGATAGTTGATGTGCGCAAGGAGGATCAGTCCTGCGATTCCGACCCCCGCGGCGAGCAGCTGCTTGAGGAACAGGTGGGTCCCGTCGCCGTAGGTGCGCAGCGAGAACGGAGCGCTCGCGCTGTAGACCATGATCAGGCCGTAGAGGAGAAGGAGCGCAGTCGCTATGATGGTCCCCCGGTCTGCTCGTCCGTCCACTCCGCTCTCCTTGTGCCCCCATGGTTCTCGGTGCCCCTGCCGACGCCCCTCATGGATACGGCAGATGTCCTGCGGTCGAAAGGAAGCCTGTCGGAGGCGCAGAGAGAATCGGCGACGCGACGACCGGAAGAATGTCCTTCAAGGAGGACGGACGGATGTCGGACTACTCGCGACGAGCGGCGCGGACGAGCCGGGAGAAGACCTCGCCGCGCTGCATGAAACTGTCGAACTGGTCGTAGCTCGAGCACCCCGGAGAAAAGAGGAGGGTCTCTCCGGGTGCCCCGGCATGGAGTGCCACCACGAGAGCGCGCGGGAGATCGGGGTGGCTCTCGAAGCGGGTGTAGCCGGCCGCGGTGAGCGCCTCGGCGAGGAACGACGCGGCCTCCCCGTAGAGGAAGGTTCGCTTCACGCCGCGGTCGTGGATCGCCCGCGCCAGGGTGTCGTAGCCGGCGTGCTTGTGCCGGCCGCCCAGGAGGAGCAGGGTCTCGCCGGAAACGCTTTCGAGCGCGGCGAGACTGGACGCGGCATTCGTCGACTTCGAGTCGTTGACGACGCGTATCCCCTGCAGGCTACCCTCTTCCTGGAGCCGGTAGGGCAGGGCGAGCGCCTCCTCGAGGTCCACAGGCTCGATCCGTGCGGGGTCGAAGCCGGGGACCAGGGTGCGGCAGGCGCAGACCGCCGCAGCGAGGTTCATCCGGTGGTGCGCGGGTAGCCGCTCGACGAAGGGGGGGAGCGGGAGCACCTCCCGGTCGGAGAGGACGATCTGCGACCGGATTCCCGGGAATGTGGCCAGAAGGTCGCTTGGGAGGATCGCGGTGTCCTCTGCGGTCTGGCGCACGAACAGGCGGGCCTTGGCCGCGGCGTAGCCGGCGAGCGTCCCGTGTCGCTCCAGGTGGTCGGGCGTCAGGTTCAGGAGGACCGCCACCCGGGGGTGAAAGAGGCGGCTCTGTTCGAGCTGGAAGCTGCTCACCTCCACGACCAGCGCATCGTGCACGGCCGCCCGGTCGACGACAGAAATCAACGGAACCCCGATGTTTCCCGCGACGAGGGGGTTACGGCCGGCCCGTCGAAGGAGCGCCGCGAGGAAGAGGACGGTCGTGCTCTTCCCGTTCGTGCCGGTCACCGCGAGAAGTGGGGTGTTGGAGCAAAGGGTAAAGGCGAGATCCAGCTCCGAGAGGATGGGGATCCCCCGGGTCCTCGCTCGCCGCAGGAGCGGCAGGTCGGTGGAAACCCCTGGGCTCGGCAGGAGGAGGTCGCTCTCGAGGGCGTGCTCCGAGTGACCGTCCTGCTCGTATTCCACCCCATGTTCGAGGAGCGATGTGCGGTCCACATCGCTCAGGCGTCCGGCTTCGCTGACGAAGACTTGAGCGCCGCGAGCGCGAAGGAACTCGGTCAGGGCCTTGCCGGTCCGCGCGAACCCGAGCACCGTCGCGCGAGAGACCTCGACCCCGGCAAGCTTCAAGGCAGGGTGTCCTCGATCCGCTCCTCGAGGACCATCCGCTGGGCGGAGAACCCCTCCACCTGAAGCGTCGCGGAGGCGACATCGTAGAGGGCCTGGCGGGGGATCATCCCCACGATCTCGCTTCCGACGATCAGGACGCCGTGGCGCTCTGCCTCGCGCCTTACGAGCTCGAAGACCCGCAAAATCGGGGTCTTGTGGAAGTTCGTGAGATTCATCGACACCTGGACGATCCCCCGCTCGGTAAGCGGGAATCCGAGCGCCTTGACGTAACGAAGCCCGCCGCTTGAGAAACGGACCGCCTGGGCGATCCGCTTGGCCACCGCGAGGTCGGAGGTGGCGAGATTGATGTTATAGGCGATCAGGAACTCCCGCGCTCCAACCGCGACGACGCCGGCGGTCGGATGAACCCGGGCCGGGCCGAAATCCGGACGCCATTGTGGGTCGGTGATCTTCTCCGGGAACCCCTCGAATTCGCCCTTCCGGATGGCCGCAAGGTTCCGGCGGGCCTCGGTCGTCGCCGATTCCTCGTACAGGTAGACCGGGATCTCGAGTTCCTGACCGATTCGCGCTCCCACCTCGCGCGACAGGGCTACGCAGTCGGCCATCGTGGCCCCGCGCACGGGCACGAACGGGATGACGTCGACCGCCCCCATCCGTGGGTGCTCCCCGTGGTGGGTGCGCAGGTCGATCTCTTGAACGGCCCGACGGGTAAGCTCGAGGACCCCCTCGGCGAGGGCGGCCGGCTCGCCGACCAGGGTGATCACGGCGCGGTTGTGGTCGGGATCGAGGCTGGTGTCGAGCACCGCCCGGCCCGGCCCCTGCGCGGCCCCAACGATCCGTTCAACCCGGTCGGCGCGGTGGCCCTCACTGACGTTTGGGACGCACTCGACGAGCTGCTTTCTCATCCTCTCCTTCCGTGGCGACAAGCGTGACGAGCGCCGAGGCGACGACCTCCTCTGAGACCGTCACCTCCACCTCTGCCTTCACCAACGCCTCCCGCCGCCGCACCGTACGGGCAGCCAGCAGGAGCTGATCCCCAGGGACGACCGGCCGGCGGAAGTGGGCCCGGTCGACGCCGACCAGGTATCCCGGCGTTCTGCCGGTTCTTGCGAGGAGGAAGGCCGCTGTCTGGGCCATCGCCTCGAGGATCAGCGTTCCCGGGAGGACGGCCGGCCCGGGTGGGGCGAAGTGTCCCTGAAAGACCGGCTCGTCGATTGTCACGTTCTTCAGCGCAACGACCCGCTCGCTTCCCTCCTCGATGATCCGGTCGATCATGAGATATGGGAAACCCAGCGGAAGGACGTCGCGGATCCCCTCGATGTCCCGCATGCCGCGCCTACAGGTAGGAGGAGAGCTCGTGCTTCACCAGGTCGGTGATATCGGTCAGCCTTGCCGTGTTCCGGTAGACGATGACGTTCTGCACCCGCAGGACGAGGTCGTAACCCTGGCTCACCGCCACCTTCTGCGCCGCCTGGACGATCTTCGAGGTCGCCGCCTGGGTGAGGAGTTGGTCGAGCTGCGTGAACGCGTTCTTCACCTGTGTATACCGGTTCTGGAAGCCGGTCGGATCGAGCACGCCCGTCTGGACGGTGGAGACGAGGTTCTTCATCTCGTTGACCACTGGCTGCGCCTCGTCCTTCAGTTTCTGCAGGTCGCTTCGCATGTCGGAGAACCCTGGCGCGGCGATCAGCTTGTCGATCGTCCCCATATCGATGTTGAGCTGGGCCTGAAGGAGCTGGACCTGGAGCAGGTCGTTCTGCTTCTGGTAGTCGGCCTGGGAGATCTTGCTCGCCAGGAAGTCTTGCTGGAGTGTCGAGATCTCGTTCTGCTTGTCGACCGCCTTCTGACGGAGGTCCTTCACCGCGTCCGTGAAGACGGTGAACGCGTCCTGGGCGTTGATGTAAGCGATCTTCAGCGGGGCCGCCTGGTTCTTCTGCAGGCTCGCCACCTGGGATTGAAGGGCGGTGATGTCCGCCTTCTCGCTTCCCGTATTCGACGGCAGGACGAACTGCAGGATCAGGGCCCCGGCGGCGAGGATCAGGGCGATGACCGCTACTACTAGAACATTTCTTGACATACCTTCCTCCTTTGTTCAAGCAGGGACGTCGAATTATAGAGGGATTCTCTTCCGAAGTCACCCTCTAGAACATCGGGCTGAAGCCGAACCCGAAGGTGGGAACCCAGCCCAGATCTGGACCGAGGACCCACGCCATGTCGAGCCGAACGTAGACCCCGGCCGCGGTGATCCCCAGTTCCAGGCCGAACGATGCCTTGCTCCCCGCTGGCGAGACCTGGTCGAGGTTGACCCCGCTGTCGAAGAACAGAACGCCGGTCAGCCCCTCCACCACGGCGACCCGGTACTCGAAGTTGGCGTAGGCGAGCCGTCGGGCCGGCGAGGATGTGGTGCCGCGGATCATCGTCGAGCCGCCGAGGTCGTAGATCTCAGGGACGGGGAGGTCGGTTCCCCAGTCGAGGCCGAAACGGATCGCGAGCACCTGATCCCGCCCGGCGAGGAACGGGAGGCCAAGGTGCAGCGGGGAGAAATTGACCCATGTGGCGTCGAGCTTGGAGAACGAGGGGCCCGCGGCGAACCCGCCCGCCTTCTCCAGGGACACGGACCGCCGGGTTCCCGAGGTTGGGAAGTTCGGGTTGTTCACGTCGTCGTAGCTCAGGCCGATGGTCAAGGCATCGATCGGGCTCCAGATCGGGTTGTCCACCGCGTGGACCCGCTCGTGCTTGTACGACAGGGTGAGGGCGGTGTAGTCGGCCACCGGGTAGCTCACCGATGCGGTCCCCCCGATCGTGATGTAGGTCGTCGTCTCCCCGGAGATCGTCTGATCCTGACTCTTTCTGTACAGGTCCAACCCCACCCGGTTGAAGTCACGGAAGAAGCCGACCGTGCTGTAGCCGAGGTCCCACACGGCGCTCGTGTCCGCGACCAGGCCACGGCTGTAGGAGAACGACAAGTCCTGCCCGGTCCCCCAGAGGTTCTTCTGAGTGTAGTCGAGCTTGCCCACAAGCCCGCCGCTCTGTGGGGAGTAGGCGAGCGAGCCGTTGATCCCGCCGAGCTTCGGGTTCTCAACCAGAGTCAGGGCCACATCGACCCGCTCATCGGTCCACGTGGGGACGACGTCCACTGAGTTGAAGTACCCCAGGGACATGAGCCTCTGGTAGGCGACAGCAAGCCGCCCCTGGTTCAGGATCTGCCCGGACTGGATCCCGAAGTTCTTCTCGATCACGTAGTCCTTCGTGAAGGTGTTCCCCTTCAGGGTAATCGTCCCGATCGTCCCCTGCTCCACCTTCAGGTGCAGCACGCCGTTGCTCGTCGACTCCACGGCGAAGCGGACCATGATGTAGCCGTTTCGGTAGTACAGGTCGTAGAGGCCTTTCAAGACCTTCAAGAGACCGTAGTTGTCGATCGGCCCGGGGGAAATTGTCCCGAGCGCGTCCCGCGCCGCCCCCTCCGGGAAGAGGGTGGCCCCGTCGAGCTTGACTCCAGTAATCGTCATCGGGCTTGTAACGAGCTGCCGTTCGGTCAGGGCCCACACGAGCTGGACCTCGTCGGGAGCGGCGCCCTGTTGCACCGTCACGTCGACGTTCGAGAAGTAGACCGAGCTGCGCAGCCGGGACACCGCCTGTTGGATGGCCGCTTTCTTCAGCGGAACCCGAAGCGGCAGATCGATCATTTTCTCGGCGACCTCTTTGGGGACCGTCTTCAGCCCGGTGATCGTGTTGCTGACCACCTTCCCCTCGATGATCTGGATCGAGAGGGTCGAGCTTGGAACGACCTTCCCGATCATGATCAGGGTGTACCCCTTCTTGTCGTAGGCGTCGATCACCGCCTGCAGCCCCTCCTTGAGCGAATTGTTGTTGAGGACCTGACCGGTCCTCACCCCGTGATCGCGAAGGATGCTGCGGATGCGGTCCGAGGGCATGATCGGGGCCTTGAACAGGGTGATGCCGAAGATCTCGAACGGTTCTTCGTTGACGTTTCCCGTGATGTCGATTTTCTCGACGACGGGGTTCTCCTTGACCTGGAAGACGACCTCGCCGCTGGTCTGGGTCCCGGGGATGACCTCGCTGAACCAGCCGAGGTTGTAGATCGCCTGCGAGCTCGCCTTGAGGTCATCGGCGGTGATCAACTGCCCGTCGTGGAACTTGACCGCAGCGAGGATCTTCGCCGTCGTGATCTTGGCGTTCCCCTCGACCTTGATCCCGGAGACGGTGATCGGAAAGTCGGCCGCCATGACAGTTGTCGCCAGCCCGAACAGGACCGCACAAGCCGTTATCCATATCGATGATCGTTTCATCTTCCCTCCTGATGAGTCTCCACGTGAGTGTTTCCCGACACGCACTCCCCGCATTCTACCCGAGTCTCACGGATAGGAGAACCCCTGGGAGCACAATGGGGACCTCGCTTCCGTCCTTCTTCACGTCAGCTCTTCGTCCATCGCGCGGTACTGGACCGCCTCGGCGAGATGGCAGGCCTCGATCGGGATCGACCCTGCCAGGTCGGCGATCGTCCGGGCGACCCGCAGGACGCGCGTGTAGCCGCGGGCGCTCAACGCGAACCGCCGAATCGCGCGGTCCAAAAGCATTTCGGCCTCCCGGCCGAGCTGACAGTGTTCACGAAGCTCACCCGCGTCCAGCTGCGCGTTCAAGTCCCGAAGGGGGACCTCCTGCAAGCGGGTCCATTGTATCCGTCGGGCCTGCTCGACTCGAGACCGAACCGCAGCGGACTGCTCGCCGGCCGGCCGCCTCAGGAGCTCCTCGGGAGCGAGTCGCGGGACTTCCACGAACAGGTCGATCCGATCGAGGAACGGGCCGGACAGGCGCTGGCGGTACCGCTTGACCTCGTAGGGGGTGCACCGGCAGGCCCGGAGCGGGTCGCCGAGGTGCCCGCACGGGCAGGGGTTCATCGCGCCGACCAGGGTGAAGTCCGCCGGGTAGCGGATCGCCACCTCGGCGCGGGACAGGAGAATCGAATGGTCTTCGAGCGGCTGCCGGAGGGTCTCGATCACGCGGCGGTCGAACTCCGGCAGCTCGTCGAGGAACAGGACCCCGCGGTGGGCGAGGGTGATCTCCCCGGGGCTCGGGAGCCCGTGCCCGCCGCCTGCCATCCCGGCGTAGGAGATCGTGTGGTGCGGGGCGCGGAACGGCGACCGGCGGACGAGCGGGGTTTCGGGGTCGAGGAGCCCGGCGCTGCTGTAGATCCGCGTCACCTCGAGCGCCTCGGACAGGGAGAGCGGCGGGAGGATCCCGGGCAGCGCGCGGGCGAGGAGGCTCTTGCCGGCGCCGGGCGGCCCGATCATCAACAGGTTGTGCCCGCCGGCCGCGGCGATCTCCAGGGCACGCTTGGCCTGCTCCTGTCCCTTGACGTCGTGGAGGTCCGTCATCGGGGGCTCGGCGACTCCCGCCACCAAGGCGTCGCGGTCGATCTCGAACGGGGGGAGCGGTGTCTCGCCGGTGAAGAACCCGGCGGCCTGTGAGAGGGATTCGACCGGGTAGACGGGAATACCCTTCACGAGTGCTGCCTCGGCGGCGTTGGCCTTCGGCACGACCAGTCCGTCGAGCTCGGCCTCGGCGGCGGCCAGGGCGATCGGCAGGATCCCAGGGATGCCGCGGACCTCCCCGGCGAGCGACAGCTCACCCACCGCGAGGTGAGTGGACCGGTCTGCGGTGACCTGGCCGGAGGCGACGAGGATCGACAAGGCGGTCGGCAGGTCGAACCCGACGCCTTCCTTGCGCAGGTCGGCCGGGGCGAGGTTGGCGGTGATCCGCCGGGCGGGGAAGGTGTAGCCC
>CAZBWD010000084.1:0-7709 GCA_964495585.1 uncultured Thermotogae bacterium | reverse complement strand
GACCTGTGAGGAGATGTGTACAAAACAGACTACAAGGAATACAGACTGCTATGAGCTTCTAATCATCAAGGAGGTTAGTGTGTAAAGAATCGTCTTGCTGCTTGTGATCGGTTTGGTTCTCCTATCGGTTGGGGCGGGGGTCGCCCAGGCCGACCCCATCAAGATCGGGATCTGTCAGACCGTGGAGCACCCCGCACTCGATGCGGTCCGCCAAGCGGTGGTCGATACCCTGACCGCCGCGGGATACGAACAGGGCAAGGACGTGGTGTACCTTCTGGCGAACGCCCAGGGCGACAGGCGACATGGGAACTGCCCTGGCGATCGCTCAGAACTTCAAGGCGGAAGGCGTCGATCTCGTCGTCGCGATCGCGACCCCGACCGCCCAGGCGGCGGTCCAGGTCTTCGAGGGGAGCGACACCCCGATCGTCTTCGCCGCGGTGACCGACCCGGTCTCCGCCGGGCTCGTGAAGAGCGCCACGGACCCAAGCAAGAACGGCAACATCACGGGAACTTCGGACCTGATCGACGTGGCGTCCGACCTTGCGCTCTTGAAGGAACTCTCTCCCACGATCAAGCGGATCGGCATCGTCTACAACCCGGGTGAAGCCAACTCCGCCTTCCTGACAAAGACGGCCGTCGAGGCGGCTGGCCCGCTGGGACTGACGATCGTCAAGGCGATGGCCGACACGTCCGCCAACGTCCCGATGGCCGCTCAGTCCCTGATTGGCCGGGTCGACGCGTTCTACGTGACCACTGACAACACCGTGGTCTCGGCGATCGACGCTGTCGTCACCGCTGCAAACGAGGCGAAGGTCCCGTTCCTCATGGCCGATCCGACGAGCCTGGCGGCCGGCCCAACCCTGGCCACTGGCTTCGATTATTACAAGCACGGACAGCTCGCCGGAAGCCTTGTGCTCGACATCCTCCACGGAGCCAAGCCCGACGAGATCCCGGCCGCCTTTCAGCACAACCCCGAGGTGCACCTGAACCTCGACGCCGCTTCAGCGATCGGCTTCTCCTTCCCGCAGCCGGTCATCGACAAGGCCAGCTCGATCCTCTTCGGAGGGATCACCTGGGAGCGGGCGACGTCGGAGTAGCACAAAGGAGGAAGGGCGATGGCGCAGATCCTGATTCACGCGGTCGAGCAGGGGCTCCTCTACGGAATCGCAGCCCTCGGGGTGTTCATCACTTACCGGATTCTCAACTTCCCTGACCTGACCGTGGACGGCAGTTTCGTCACCGGGGCGGCCATCGCCTCTTCCCTCCTCGTCTTAGGATTCGACCCACTCCTCGCTCTGGGAATCGCTTTCCTCGCCGGGACGCTGGCAGGGACAATAACCGGCCTGCTCAACACGCGACTGGGGATCACCGATCTTCTGGCGAGGGTCCTGTCGATGATCATGCTCTATTCGATCAACCTGCGGATCATGGGTCGGCCGAACATCTCGCTTCTGCGGACCGAGACGATCATCCGGCAGGTGGAGCATGCCTTCTCCCTCCTGGGGGGCCTGCCATCCTCGGCTTCGCCGCGCTGGTCGTCCTGGCGATCAAGCTCGGGCTTGACCTCTTCTTCAAGACCGAGGTCGGTCTCGCCCTGCGGGCTACCAGAGACAACGAGGCGATGATCACCGCTCAGGGGGTGAACACCAAGACGATGAAAGTTCACCGGGCTTGCCCTCTCGAACGGGCTCGTGGCCCTCTCCGGCACCCTGGTCGCCCAGTACAGCGGGTTCGCCGACGTGGGAATGGGTATAGGGACGATCGTCACCGGGCTTGCCGCGGTGATCATCGGCGGGTCGCTCCTGCGATCGCGCCGCATCTTCTGGATGACGACCAGCGTCCTCCTCGGGTCGCTCGTCTAACCGGACCGCCGTGATGTTCGCCTTGCGCTACGAGTACGTCATCGGTTTCCAGGCGAGCGACCTCAAGCTCGTGACCTCGCTCCTCGTCATCGTCGCCCTGTTTGTGCCGGCGTTTCGCACCCGGCTGGAACGGAGGGTGCGGGCATGCTGAGGCTCGAGGCGCTGCGCAAGGTCTTCCGCTCCGGCCCGGACCTCATCGTCGCCCTCTCCCGGGTCGATCTTCACCTCGCTCAAGGGGACTTCCTCACGGTGATCGGCTCGAACGGCGCGGGCAAGACGCGCTCTTGAACCTGATCGCCCTGTTCGCGAGCCGTCACATCACCGAGGACGAGCTTCTGCTCGAGCGGGTCTCCTAGGCGTTCTTCCCGCAGCAGTTCTTGTACTTCTTGCCCGAGCCGCAGGGACAGGGGGCGTTGCGGCCAGGGGTCTTGGCCTTGTTCACCGGCTTGCGCCGCGGCTTCTGCGCCGTGTCCGCGGTCGATCCACCACCGGCATGGACGTAGCTCATCTCCCGCTCCGGCGCCTCCTGGCGCGGCTCCTGTGCGATCGCGAGCCGCGGGTTCAGGAGCGAGGAGACGATCTTCTGCGCCGCCCGGGCGAGCATCTCCTGGAAGAGGACGAACGACTCCCGTTTGAACACGACGAGCGGGTCGGTCCCGGCGTAGGCGGTCAGCCCGATCCCCTCCTTCAGGTCGTCGAGGGTGTACAGGTGGGAGAGCCACGTCTCGTCGATCGTCGTCAGGATCAGGTAGTGGGCGACGAGTGGGAAACGCTCGCCGAAGCGCTCCTTCTGCCGCACGAGCGCGCGCTCGAAGTGCTCGATCGCCGCCTGCGTCAGATCCTCGGTGTCCTTGCCGTCGAGCGCTCCCGCAGGAAGCGGAAGGTAGCTCGACAGGGCGCGGGAGAGGCCCGCGAGGTTCCACTCGTCGGGAGGGCGAGCGGCCGGGGCGTAGTCCGCGACCAGCCCCCCGGCCACTTCCTCGAAGAGGTTGTGCAGGTACTCGTCGAGGTCGTCCACGGGAATCGATGCGACCTCATCGGGCGGCGGGAGGAGGAACCGGTCGCGCAGGGCGTAGATCACCTCGCGCTGCTTGGCGAGGACAAGGTCGTACTCCAGGAGGTGCTTGCGGATGTCGAAGTTCCGCCCCTCCACGCGCTTCTGCGCCCTGCGGATCGCACTGGAGAGGAGCTCGTGCCGGATCGCCTGGCCCTCCTCGATCCCCAGACGATCCATCACCGTACCGATCCGTTCCCCGCCGAAGATCCGCAGAAGGTCGTCCTCGAGGGAGAGGTAGAACTGCGAGGACCCGGGATCCCCCTGGCGGCCGGCGCGCCCCAGAAGCTGGTTGTCGATCCGCCGCGACTCGTGACGCTGGCACCCGATGACGTGCAGCCCGCCGAGCGCGGCAATCCCGTCCCCGAGCTTGATGTCGGTCCCGCGGCCGGCCATGTTCGTCGCCACGGTGATCGCCCCGCGCCGGCCGGCGTCCTTGACGATCTCCGCCTCCTTCTCGTGGTACTTGGCGTTGAGGACGTTGTGCTCCAGGCCGCGGCGCTTGAGCAGGGCGGAGAGGGTCTCGGACTTCTCGATCGAGTCGGTCCCCACGAGGACCGGCCGGCCGCTTGCGTGGAGCATCTCGATCTCCTGCGCGATCGCCTCGAACTTCGCCCGCTCCCGGCGGAAGATCACATCCGGCTCCGCCCCGCGGATCAGCGGGCGGTTGGTCGGCATGGCGAGCACCGGCAGGTGGTAGATCTGCTTGAACTCCTCCTCCTCGGTCTTCGCTGTGCCCGTCATCCCGCAGATCGCGCCGTACAGCTGGAAGTAGTGCTGCAGCGTGATCGTCGCCAGCGTCTGGGACTCGCGCTGGACCGTCATCCCCTCCTTGGCCTCCAGCGCCTGGTGCAGACCGTCGGAGTAGCGGCGGTCGGGCATCAGCCGGCCGGTGAAGGCATCGACGATCATCACGCGCCCCTCCTTGACGATGTAATCACGTTCCTTCTTGAACAGGTGAAGAGCGCGCAGGGCGTTCTCCAGGTAGTGGAGGGTCTCCGTCTCCTCCGGCGCGTAAAGGTTGTCGATCGACAGGGTCTTCTCCGCCTTGTGGATCCCCTCGTCGCTCAGGCTGAGCCGGCGGGTCTCCTCGTCGATCTCGAAATCGACGTCCCGCTTGAACCGGTGGGCGATGCTCGCGAACTTGCGGTAGCGGTCGATCGCCTGGGCGGTCGACCCGGAGATGATCAGCGGCGTGCGTGCCTCGTCGATGAGGATGTTGTCGATCTCATCGATGATCGCAAAATCGAGCGGCCCCTGGACCTTCTGGTTTACGGACAGCACCATGTTGTCGCGCAGGTAGTCGAACCCGAACTCGTTGTTGGTCCCGTAGGTGATATCCGCCGCGTAGGCGGGATTCCGCTCCTCGGGGGTCATCTCCTCCTGGAGGAGCCCCACGGTGAGGCCGAGCGCCTCGTAGATCGGCCCCATCCACTCCCGGTCCCGGCGGGCCAGGTAGTCGTTCACCGTGACGACGTGAACTTTGCCCGTGAGCGCGTTCAGCGTGGCAGGGAGGGTCGCCACGAGGGTCTTGCCCTCCCCGGTCTGCATCTCGGCGATCCTGTGGTCGTCCAGGGCCAGGCCGCCGAGGATCTGGACGTCGAACGGCCGCATCCCGACCGTCCGCTTTGCCGTCTCACGGACCACGGCGAAGACCTCATCCCGGATCTCCTCGCGCGGCTCCCCGTCGGCGAGGTGCGTCTTCGCCGCGGCGATCCGTTCGCGCAGCGCGTCGAGAGGGGCGCGTTCGAGCTCATGCTCTAGCCCGTTGACCGCCTCGAGGTGCCGGTGGTACCGGCGCAGCTGTTGGGTGTTCGTCTGCCCGAGGAGAAAGTCTAAACCGCGCTTGATTCGCTCGTTGACCATGGAGGGACCACCCATTCAGTATAGGAACGCTGCCACACCGTTTCAAGGCGCGCTACATCGAGGGAAGCTTGGCGAGGCTCGCGGTCACGGCCTGCTTCTCCTGCTTGAGGAGCGAGATCTCGCCGTTTAGGGAACTGTACTCCTGGGTGGACATCGAGGTCGCCGAGTCGAGCTTGTGCTGGGCGTCGGTGAGCTTCTTGTCGATCAGCGTGAGCGCGGTCTCGTAGTTCTTGCGTGCGGTAACCGGCATCCCCTTGCCGCGGTACAGGTCACCGAGGGCGATGTAGCCCCGTTCGAAGGTGGGGTTCGCCTTGACCAACGCCTCGAGGAGGTCGGAGGCCCGCTGGGTGTCCCCGGTGCGGATGGCGATGATCCCGTCGAGGTACCTCGCCTGAAGTGCGGTCGACGCGTTGGGCTCGGTGGCAAGCAGGAGATCGACGTACCTCTGCGCCGTCTTCGTGTCCCCGAGGTTCACCGCGAGGTTCGCCAGGGTGAGGTACACCGGCTCGTCCACGAACCGGGTGAGACACAGCTTGAGGTCGTCGAGCGCCCCCTCGTAGTCGCCCTGCTGGACCTTGGCCTGAGCGAGGTAGTAGTAGGTCTGCCGCGGGCAGAAGTCCAGGCGGACGCTGCGTTCGAGCGTCGCCTGAGCGAGAACCGGATCCCCGAGCTGCAACTGCCGGATCCCCTGCCCCATGAGGATGTTCGCCTGGCCGTCGCGGACGGCGATCACCGAGACACAGAGACCAACGAGGGCGAGCCCCACCACCCCGGCGCGAAGCGGCCAGCCCGCAAGCCGCGGCCGCACCACCGCGCCCTCCTCCCCGTAGGTGCGGGAGGACAGGAGCGCGAGCATCAAGACGATGACGAGCGCGGAGGACGGAAGGTGGGCCGGGAAGCTCACCACGGCGTGAGCGAGGAAGGCGACGACCCCCGCACCGAGGAGGAGGAGGTCGAACCGGTCCGCCTCGTCCGGGTTGCGGCGCAGCCGGATCCAGAACGTGAGCGGGATGGCGACGAGCAGGGAGAGGACGGCCAGCATCCCCAGGCTCCCGAGCTCGGCCGCGGCCTGAACGTACTCGTTGTGCGCCTGGGCCGCGCGGGCGATGTAGAAGTCGTAGGCCTTGCCCTGCGGGGTCGCCAGGAACTTCGCCTTGTAGGGAATGAAGTTCAGCTTGTAGTTGCCCAGACCGACCCCGGTGAAGGGGTGGGCCTTGAACATCTCCCAGCCGACCCACCAGTCCCAGGCGCGGACGTTTCCCGAGTTCTGGGCCCACAGCCGGCCGATGAACCCCTGACCCTGCGCCGAGAGGCCGACGACCGAGTTGAGCGGGCCGGACGGCGACTCGACGAAGAAGGTGAACGCCAGGACGGCGAGGAGGGCGAGGAGCCAGACCCGATTTCTGCGGATCGGCTCGACCGGGCGGAAGATCGCCCACGCGCCGATCAGGACGATCGCGGCGATCATGAGCGCGACGCGGGTCCCAGCTTGGTTGACGAGCATCACCATCCCGAAGTTGAACGACACGAGCCCGATCGCCAGGGCGCGCAGGAGGCGGGAGCGCAGCCGCACGATCAGGATGACCGACGGGAAGAGCGTGTAGGCGAGGAACCCTCCCAGGTAGTTGCGGTTTCCCATCACCGAGATCACCGAGTCGACGCCGCGTCCACCCGGCGCCCCGGGCATCACCCCGAGGTACTGCAGGAGCCCGTAGAGCGCTGCGAAGAACGCCGAGAGCAGGAGCGCGTAGAGCAACAGGTTCACGTCCCGCTTCTCGCGCACGAGGTTCGTGATGAGCAGGTAGAGGAGGAAGAAGTAGACGAGCAGGGTCAGGCTCTGGACCACCACGCCGCCGTTGGTCGCATGGATCAGGGAGAGGAGGCTGACGACGACGAGGCCGAGCGCGGGGAAGACGAGCCACGGAAGCCTCACCCGCTCGCCCTTCTTGATCCAGGCGCCGATCCCCCCCCCGACGAGAAGGACCGAGACCCCGACCAGGGTGTAGAGCGTCTTCCCGTAGCCGTACTCGGTGATCGTCGGCCAGATGTAAAGCGGCATGGAGAAGACGAAGAACGCCGTCAGGTAGAGGAGGATACGGCCGGCGGAGAGCCTCGGGGGCTTGCGCCTTTCTTCTTTCCTCTTGCGTTTAACCCTGCGCTTCTTGGCCATCGCGTCGGGCGATTATACGAGTGGGGGTCCGCCGCCAACAATCAGGTCCGCCGCCACCTCAGAGAACCGCGCCCACCCGCCGAGCGACTGGAGCAGGAGGAAGAAGCGGGGCCACAGCGCACGCCGCGCGACGACCGCTCGGACGAGCCGGCTCGGGTAGTCGATATCCCCCGCCCGCTCGATCAGGCGGAGGACCTCCGGATCGTCCAGTCCCGCGAAGACGCGGTCGATCTCCTCGTCGCTGAACGTGGAGAGGACACCGCGGGCGGTGGACCCGAACCGCAGCTCCTCGCCGATCGCCCCCTGCCAGCGGCGCTCGTACGCCCCGAGGGTGTCCGCGCCGGTCCTCCCGGTCAGGCCGGCGTAGCCCGCGATCTCACCGGCGATCCGAGCGCAGACCGCACCCGTGTAGAGCCCCCCACCGGAGGTCGGTTTCACCTGTCCGGCCGCGTCCCCGACCAGGAGCGCCCCTACCGTCGCCGTTCGGGCGGCCGGCGCGATCGGGATGACACCCCCGATGCGGGCGAGGATCTCACCGGGATACCGCTTCTCGAGCAGACGGTCGAGCAGGGCGCGAGGGTCGTTTCCCGACACCGTGGCGAGCCCCACCCGCAGGCGACCCGGCTCGGCGGGGATCGCCCAGGCGAAGAAGCCAGGGGCAATCGAACTTCCGAAGAAGACCTCGACCTCGTCCTCCGGGGACCGGTCGGAGACGAGCACCACCTGGCTCGCCGCGACGAACCGACCGGGCTGTGGC
>CAZBWD010000083.1:0-7927 GCA_964495585.1 uncultured Thermotogae bacterium | reverse complement strand
AGTACCTGCTCAAGCCGTCGATCATCCCGACGGTGACCGTGATGGGGCTCGACTTTGCGTTCCTGATGTCGAATGCATTCCTTGTGGAAGTGGTCTTCGTTTGGCCTGGGTTTGCCTCCTACGCCATCACGGCGATGCTGAATAAGGATCTGAATGCGATCGTTGCAGTGGTCTTGGTCATCGGGTTGATCTTCGCCCTCGTCAACCTCTTGGTGGACATCGTCATCACCTTCCTCGACCCGACGACCCGTATTCGGAGAAAGGGAGAATGAGCCGATGAAGACGGAGACAAGGGCGGACCTCGTCGCGACCCTCGCCCAGAGGCGGCGAACAGTCGCCAAGGGATGGTACAAGTTCTCACGCAATCCGCTGTCGGTGCTGGGGCTGGTTGTCCTCGGCATCGTCGTGCTGGCGGCCATCTTTGCTCCCTACATCACCCCGTACCCACAGTCGGCAGGGCCGTTCACGAATTTCCGCCAGGCAAGCCTACCCCCAAGCGTGAAACACTTCTTTGGGACGGACTCCATTGGACGAGATATCTTCAGCCGGGTGGTCTTCGGGTATCGATTCTCGTTGATGATCGGTGTCGTCGTTTTGTGCCTGAGCGTTCCGATTGGTGTCATCTTGGGCCTGCTTGCTGGATACGGCAGCGGTTCTTGGATTGATGTCGTCATCATGAGAATCACCGATATCTTCCTTGCCGTTCCGCCGCTCGTTCTGGCGCTCGCCATCACGGCTATGCTTACCCCGAACCTGACGAACCAGATGATGGCCATCGCGATGGTCTTCTGGCCCTGGTACACCCGGATTGTGTACGCGGTTTCTTCCTCGCTTCGGAACGAGGTTTTCGTTCGCGATGCGGAGCTGACCGGCGCGAGCCACGCGCACATCCTGTTCCGCGAGATCCTGCCAAACTGCCTTGCGCCCATTCTCACAAAGATGACCCTCGACATGGGGATCGTCATACTGGTGGCGGCCTCGTTGAGCTTTGTCGGCTTGGGCGTTCAACCGCCAAAGCCGGGTTTGGGGACGATGGTCGCCGACGGGGCGAAGCACCTTCCCGCGCAGTGGTGGAGCACCATCTTCCCGGCCCTGGCGATCGTCGTCGTGATCCTTGCGTTCAACCTGGTGGGAGACGGGATCCGCGATGTCTTTGCCGTGGAGGAGGTGTGACGCCCGTGGACGGGGTGGCGCTTCTGGGCGTCGACGACCTCCACGTTGGGTTCAGGGTGTTCGAGGGGTTCCTCGATGTGCTCAACGGGGTGAGTCTCGACCTCGGGGAGGGGGAGCGGGTCGGTCTCGTCGGCGAGACCGGCTGCGGCAAGACGACGACCGTCAAGTCGATCCTCCGTGTCCTGCCAACCCCACCGGCGCGGACCACCGGCGGACGGATCCTCTACCGGGGAAAGGACATCCTCCGCCTGAGTCGCCGGGCAATGCGCCGGCTGCGGCGGGTCGAGCTGACGGCGATCTTCCAGGATCCGCTGATGTCGCTCAACCCGGTGTTCACCATCGGGACGCAGTTGCGCGACGTGGTGCAGGATTCGCTCGCCGGTTCGGGGGTGAAGCTCGGCAAACGCGAGGTCGAAGCCCGCTGCGTCCAGGCGCTCGCTGAGACCGGAATGGCGGACCCCGAGCGGATCATGTCGAGCTACCCGATCCAGCTCTCGGGGGGGATGCGCCAGCGGGTGTGCATCGCCGAGGCGCTGTCCACCACCGTGCAGCTCCTCCTCGCCGACGAGCCGACGACGAACCTCGACGTGACGATCCAGGACCAGATCCTGCGCAAGCTTGACGAGCTCGTCGACGAGAAGAACGTGACCGTCCTCATCATCACGCACTCGCTCGGGGTGGTCATGGACCTGACGCAGCGGCTGTACATCATGTACGCCGGGACGATGGTCGAGGAGGGAAAGACAGAGGAGGTGTTTGCCCATCCGCTCCATCCCTACAGCCAGGGGCTGATGCGCAGCGTCCCTCGGCTGACCGGCGAAGGGGTGTCCGAGGGGATCCCCGGACGGATCCCAAACTATCTCGATCCCCCGACCGGGTGCCGGTTCCACCCTCGCTGCGAGCACGCGATGCGGGTGTGCGGGGAGCTCAAGCCGCCGATGCTTGCGACCGGGACCGACCGGCGGGTGGCGTGTTTCCTCTACGGGGGCGAGACATCATGACGCAGACCATCCTCGAGGTCGAGGGGTTCAAGAAGCACTTCCCCACGAAGCGGGGGACGGTGAAGGCGGTCGACGGGATTGACTTCTCCGTCGCGGCGGGAGCCACGCTCGGCCTGGTCGGCGAATCCGGGTCGGGAAAGACGACGACCGCGCAGTGCATCATCGGGGTCTACCCGCCGACCGCCGGCCGGATCGCCTTCAAAGGGCAGGACATCAGCAGACACTTCGAGGACCGCTCGCGGGAGCTCAAGCGGAGCATCCGCATCGTCTTCCAGGACCCCGGCTCGTCGCTCAACCCCAAGCGCAGCATCAAGCAGATCCTCGCTGTGCCGCTGAAGGTGCACCGCGACGTACCCGCCAAGGAGCGGCTGAGGCTTGCCCGCGAGCTGCTCGAGATGGTGGAACTGCCGCCCGACGAGTACCTCTACAAGTACCCCCCGGGGATCGGGGGCGGGGAGAAGCAGATGGTGGCGATCGCGCGGGCGCTCGCCACCGATCCGTCGCTCGTCCTGCTCGATGAGCCGACCTCCGCCCTCGACGTCTCGGTGCAGGGCAAGATCATCAACCTCCTGATCCGCCTGCGTCGCGACCTCGGGCTGACTTATCTTTTCATCACCCACGACCTCTCCCTGATGCGCAACGTGGCAAGTCGCGTGGCGATCATGTACCTCGGCAAGCTGTGTGAGATCGCGCCGACCGTGGAGTTCTTCCAGAACCCGGCCCATCCCTACACGCGGATGCTCCTTTCCTCGATCCCCGTGGTCTCGGTCGAGGAGAAGGCGCTCAAGCCGACGAAGATCGTCTCCCGCGGGGAGATCCCCAGTCCGGTCAACGTGCCGCCGGGTTGCAGCTTCCACTCCCGCTGCCCCGAGCATGGGGAGCGCTGCTCGCAGATCGATCCGCAGATGGTCGAGATCGCGCCGTCCCACGTGGTCCGCTGTCACCGGTTCGGGGGGGCGCCCGTCCGACCCGGCGCGGCGGTCGAGGGGGCCCGCCTAGGAGGAGGGTCTTGACGTTCAAGCTGACCGACATCCACGCGCACCTCGACCGGTATCCGCCGGCCGAGCTGCCCATGGTGCTCGACGCGGCAAGGCGGGCGGGGCTCGCGTGGATCGTCACCGCGGGGATGGATTTTGAGTCCTCGCGGCAGGCGCTCGACCTCGCCCGTACGCACGAGCGGGTCCTCGCAAGCGTCGGGGTCCACCCCTGGATCGCGGCCGGCGGCCTCCCCGAGCGCCTCCCCGAGACGCTGCGCGGGCTCGCCGCACGGGAACCGGCTGTGGCGATCGGCGAGGTGGGGATCGACCTTGTGGGTAATGCCTTCACCGGACAGAGCTACCGCGACGCCCCGGTGCTTCGCCGTGTTCAGGAAGAGGGGTTGCGGGTGCAGATCGGGGTGGCCTGTGAGGTCGACCTGCCGCTTGTCATCCACTGCCGCGGGGCGTACGGGCTGCTCCTCGAAATCCTGGGCGAGGAGAAGGCGTATCGCGTGGGTGGTGCGGTTCACAACTTCGACGCCGACCTCGCGACGGCGCGCCGCCTCTTGGATATGGGATTCCTCCTGTCGTTCGGCGGAGCGGTCACCTACCCCGACGCGCATGCGCTCCACGGACTCATCCGGTGCCTGCCGCTCGATGGGATTCTGCTCGAGACCGATTCGCCGTACATGCCGCTTCACCAGGAGAAAAGCGCTCGTAACGAGCCCGCCCGGGTTGCCGAGGTGGTTCAGGCGCTCGCTCGGCACGGGGGGGTTGACGTGGACCGGCTCATCGAGGCGACCTTCGTGAACTTCACGAGGCTGCTTCGTCTCGGTCAGGCCAGTCCTTGACCGCCGCAGAAGCGGGTCGACAGCCAGGGAGCGCTCCACGTATCATCTCACCGGAGACGGATGATCACGATCGAGCGGAGGCGGTGCGGGGCGTGCGTACAGATCCGTTACGAGCACTGCATCACACTGGCTGCAGACACACCGGTGATCGACGCCGTACTGTGCAGCACGTGTGGTCAGTGCATCGCGGTCTGCCCTCTCCTTATGATGGGATTCGGCCGATCCCCTACGAGCCCGGCCGGCTTCCATTCCCCGAGCAGCTCGACGAGCTGTTCAAGGAAAGACGGCCGATCCGTACTTCTGCGGTGAGAAGATCGACCGGGCTCTCCTCGAGGAGATCGTTTCCTATGCGGCCTGCGTCCGGACGAACCGTTTCGGCTTGCGGGCGATCCTCCTCGACGACGAGGGGACGATCGAGGCGCTCAGCGCGGTCATCCCGCGCCGGGTGCGGTGGCTCTACGGCCTGGTTCTGCGGCCGCGCATCCGGCGAAGGGTCTGGCGCCTGTTCGCTCTGGATCTTGAGAAGATCGCCCTCGCGTGGGAAAGCGCGGCGTATACCCTCTACAATATGATCCTCACTGCCCAGGCAAGGGGATCGGAACCTGCCTGTGGGGTGCATCAGGGATTTTCCACAACCGCGGCCGCAGGGCGAGACGGCTGCTTGCCCTTGCCCGCGGTGAGAGGGTCCTCGGAGCGCTCGGGCTGGGGAAGCCGGCGGTGGTTTTTCACAACAAGGTCCAAGGAAGGCGCCTTCCGATCCGATAGAACCCCAAGGGGACGGGGGTGGATCGGACGTGCGACGGATCGGATGAAGGGAGGGCCGTGACGTGAGACGCAAACGGCGGATACGGTTCCTGTGGCCGCTTCTTGCGGTGGTTCTGGTCTATGTGGGATGGAACGGGTACGTTGCGGCCCGGATTTACCGGTACGCTGCGGTCGTCGATGAGGTCAAGGCGGACGCCGCGGTCGTCCCTGGCGCGGCGGTGTGGGGGGACAAGCCGTCCCCGGTCTTCGCCGCACGGATCGACCACGCGATCACACTGTACAAGGAGGGCACGGTTGGCACACTTGTCCTCACCGGTGGGGCGTGCGAGAAGGGATCCCCTCCCGAGTCCGTCGTCGCCCGGGCCTACGCGATTGCCCACGGCGTCCCGGCTGCCGCGATTCACTGGGAGGCCGTTTCCCGCTCGACCTACGGGAACCTCGTCGAGGCCAGGGACCTTGCTGTGTCACTCGGCTTGAAGACGCTGCTCATCGTGACCGATCCCCTGCATGAGGAGCGAGTGATGACGATCGCCTCGGACCTCGGACTCACGGCCCACCCCGCGCCGACCCCGACCAGCCGGTATCGGTCCTGGGAAAGCCGGCTCGTCTTCCTCGCCCGTGAGACCGTCTGCCTGAGCTCGTACCTGATCGTGCGCACCTTCGCCCACTGAGGCGGCTTGAGCCTCGTCGATGAGAGGGAGATCCCCTTCGGATGGGCGGTCTGTTTCCCGGGGTCCCGGTGGTGCGCCCGCGGTCTTCGGCACTTCCTTGCCTTCCTTCTGTGTACTAGGATGGGGTATTCGCGGTGCAGGGCGACGGCCTGCAAAGTGAGGGGTTCACAGGACGTGGGGCGCGTCGAAGGAGGTGAGCGCACGTGTTCATCCCGCTGGGTGGGGTGTTGAGTGAGCTGCGGGGGTCCTTCGCCCGCGGCGGCATCGAGGCGCTTCATTGGACCCATCGCGCCGCCGCGCGGCAACGCGTCTCCTACCGGCTTGTCTGGCGGCTCGTCGACCTCTTCTTCCCTCTCGAGCCGCTCATGGAGGTCGTTCGAACCCTCGAGCGCCGCGTCGGGGAGGTGGGCGCCCACAGGGCGTGTGTGGAGGTCCTCGCCCGGCTCCCGAAAGGGTGGACGGCCGAGCTTCCGAAGCAGGGAACGGACAAGCTCTTGCGCGGTCCGGTGATCATCTATGGGGCGCACGGCTCCATCCTGACCCCGCTTCTCATCGCTGCTTCGCTGGACCGGCCGGACGCGAAGATGGTCGGGGTCAGCTGGCTCGAGCGGCTGGGGCCGAACATCGCACGGTACACGTTTCCCGTCTTCACCAGTTCCCGGATCAGCCTGAGGTCGGCGGGGCGCCGGGGGATCGCGCCGCGGTTCGCGGGGTGGCTCACATCGAAGCTCGAGGGCCACGAGGAGCGGGAGGCCGCCAAGGCGCGTAACAGGGCTTCACTCGCCCGTGCGGTGGACCACGTGAAGGGCGGAGGCGCCGTCCTGATCTCTCCCGAGCCCAGGCCGCCGCACCGCAAGTGGCGGTCGGGCGTTGGGATCCTGGCGTCGAGCCTGGCGCAGGACCCCCCAGCATCGCCGTGCTACCTCGTCCCAATGCGGATCTGGAATGCGTCGATTACCGGGATCTTCCGTTACTTATCGACGAACCCGGTCCTGCGGGCGCTCGGGAGGCTCCAGTACCGCCAGCCGGTCCGCGTCACGTTCGGAGAGCCGATCCTGCTTCAATCGGTGATTGAGGTGGTCGGTCTTGATCCACTGCGGATCACCGAGTACCTGGAGAGACAGTACCGGGAGCTTGGATTCTGAACGACCGTTTAGGCAATGTGCAGGATCCGCTTTGCTTGGTCGAGCTGGGCCGCGGTGAGGAACAGGCGGTTGCGCTCCACCCCCGCATAGCAGGAGAGGACATCGATCCCCTCTTTCCCCAGGCGGTCGAGCAGGGTGGCGAGCTCCCCGGGATGGTTCGGCAGGTCCAGACTCAGCGCTTCCCTCTCCTCATATATGATTCCGAGCCCGCGCAGGACGGCTGCGGCCTTCCCGGAGCTGTCGGGAACCAGACGGATGAGCCCGCTGCCGTCGGATTCGATTCCGGCGATCGCCTCGATGTTGACCCGTTCTTCGGCGAACAGTTGGAGCAGGTCCGCGAGACTCCCGGGGCCGTACTCCACCACAAAGCCGAATTCCTTCACTGGTGATCACCTCCGATGCTATCATAGCGGCGACCCTTGGCCCTTCGAAGCGTGGGACGGCAAGGATGCCGAGCTTGCAAGGGGGCCGGGCCGCTTTGTCATCGTCGCTCCTGCGCTGCGAGCCTCGGACAGGCCACAGGTGCGGTTGCTCGAGGCGAGGGTCAGGCAGGGAGAGCACGACGCCTTGGTCTGCGGTGTTCTGACGGGTTATGGCGACGGCTCTTTCGCAGGGGCCGTGGCGGCGAGGTAAGCGAGGATCCCACTCAAGATGCCGTGGGCGATCCTGTCCTGATACGCCGGGTCGGCAAGCTTCGGGCCCTCCTGGGTCGAGGTGAGGAACCCCGCCTCGACCCATGCCGCGGGGAGGGTCGTGTGCTGCAGGTAGAGTTCCTGGGACTGCACGCCGCGGTCGCGGGCTCCTGTCGCCGCGACAAGGGCGGCCTGCACGGACTCGGCTAAGAGCCAGCTTGGGTCATCCCGTGGGCGGGTGGTGTCGACCATGGTCTGCGCTCCGTGAACGCTGGGGTCGCCGAACGCGTTGACGTGGAGCGAGAGGCACAGCGCCGCTCCACTGTCCTCGGCGATTCGGATGCGCTCCAGCTCGTCGAGTGTGACATCCGCTGTGCGCGTGAGGACCGCCCTCAGTCCTGGCTGCACCGCGATCAGCGCGGCGAGCCGCTTGGCGATCTCGAGGTCGATGTCCTTCTCCAGAATGTCGCCGTTGACGCCCCCCGGATCCCGCCCGCCGTGGCCGGGGTCCAGGGCGATCGTCGTGATGGGGCCGATCGGCGCGGCGATCGCCGGTGGCGCCGCAGGGGTGCGGCGGTTGAACACACCTGCAAGGGCGAGCGCGACAAGCGCCACGGCCACCGAAGCGACAAGAAGGAAGAATCGCCTGTTCATGCGTCTAGTGTCGCGTCGCCTTAGTGGCTGGACAAGTGGGAAAGAACGTGGTATGCTG
>CAZBWD010000082.1:0-8054 GCA_964495585.1 uncultured Thermotogae bacterium | reverse complement strand
GCCCAGGCCGACCGCCTCAAGCAGGGAACGGCCGGGAATCATCTCCCCGAACGGGACCGGGTGGACCATGTCGTAGATCCCTGCGATCTCCCCCTGCGGCGTGAGCAGCGCCACGCTGTTATAGATCCGCCGATCGCGGTAGTCGCCGGTCCCCAGGAGGAGGAAGGCCCCGCTCGAGGCCGCGAGGCGCTCGAACCCCGGCAGGAGTGCCTGATCGCGGAGGATGTAGCCGGGGAGGATCGACTCGGGGAAGACGATGAGGTCGGGGTGGAGCTTCCCCGCCTGCGCGCCGAGGGAGAGATACCGGGAAAGGAGCGGCTCGAGGTTCGCCTCGTCGAGCTTCACCTTCTGCGGTACGTCCGAGGAGACGACCGCCACGTGAAGCGGCGTGCCCGCACGGGAAACGGGGAAAAGCGAGAAGCACAACAGAAGGACGATCATCCCCAGGCCCGCGGCGAGGTAACCCACGTGGCGCCGGCGCCACGCCAAGTAGAGGGCGGTGTTGACGAAGACGATCCCCGCGGTGAGCGCCCACGGCCCGAGGACGGCAGCGATCTGGATGAGCGGCGGATACCGGTAGAGGCTGAGGTACAGGGACGAGAACGCGACGCCCAGGGGACCCAGGCTGCGCAGGACCTCAAACAGCGCAAACAGGATCGGCGCGAAGACGAGGAGCACCGGCTCCCCGAAGCGCCGGCGCACGACCCCGAGGAGCGCGACGAAGACCGCGAAGTAGAGGCCGAGGTAGGCGCACAGGAGGAGGGTTCCGGGGATGACGAGCGCATCGAACCGGGTCAGGGTGAACAGCCAGCGCAGGCTGACGAGGCTGAAGCCGAAGCCGGCAAGGAGCCCGTAGAGGAATCCGTTCTTTCGGGTGAGGGCGAGAACCGGAATGAACAGGACAAAGACGAGCGCGCCGAACGGGAGGCCGGGCTGGGCCAGGGCCAGTCCCGCACCGGCGAGAAGCGCGACCACGGCTTTGCGTCCACGGTGGGCGAGCATATACTCTGCCATCATATCGCGACCCGGGGGGGAATCATGCATCCGATCCTTGTTCGCATCGGCTCGATCACCATCCGTTACTACGGCCTGATGTATGTTATCGCGATTACACTCGGCTTCATCCTCTTCACCCGCGAGGTGCGACGCCGGCGCCTGACGACCGGGATCGGGGACAGGCTCCGCCCCCTGTCCACCGACGACCTCCTCGACCTCCTCCTGTGGACGGTTCCCGCGGCGATCATCGGGGCACGGATCTACTACGTCGCCTTCCAGTGGGGCTACTACGGCGCCCATCCCCTGGACACGATCAAGATTTGGCAGGGGGGGCTCGCGATCCACGGCGGGGTGATCGGCGGCGCCCTGGCGGTGTACCTCTACTCCCGCGCCAAGCGCGTCTCCTTCTGGGGGTTGACCGACAGCCTCGCCCCGAGCCTGATCCTCGGGCAGGCGATCGGGCGGATCGGGAACCTGATGAACGGGGACGCGTACGGCCTTCCCACCAAGCTCCCGTGGGGGATCCACTTCCCACCGCAGTCACCGGCCGGGATGGCCTACCCCGGGCAGGCGACCCACCCGTCGATGATCTACGAGATGATCCTCGATGCGACGATCTTCGCCTACCTGTGGCGGATCCGCAAGAACGGGTACCGGGAGGGGTTCACCACGGCGATGTACTTCATCCTCTACTCGGTCGCCCGGTCGATCGTCAGCTTCACCCGCGGGGACAGCCTGTGGCTGGGGCCGATCCGCGCGGCGCACGTTATCGGCGCGATCTTCATCCTCCTGTTCGGGGCCCTGATCTGGTGGCGGCACCTGTACCGGCGGGCTACGCCCGAAACCGCTCCCCCAGATAGAACCGCCGCGCCAACGGATCCGCAACCAGCGCCTCCGGCGGACCGGCCGTGATGACCCGCCCCTCGTTGATGAGGTAGGCGTAGTTGGTGATGGAGAGGGTGTCGCGCACGTTGTGATCGGTGACGACCAGGCCGATCCCCCGCTCTCGCAGGGCGGTCACCTGCTCCTGCAGCTCGAACACCGAGATCGGATCGATCCCCGAGAACGGCTCGTCGAGCAGGATGTAGGACGGTGAGAGGGCCAGGGCGCGGGCGATCTCCAGGCGCCGCCGCTCCCCCGAGGAGAGGGTCCCCGCCCGCCGGGTCCGCAGGCCGACCAGGCGAAACTCCGAAAGGAGCGCCTCGCGAACCGACGCCCGCTTCTCCGGCCGCCGCTCCAGGACCAGGTCGAGGTTCTCCTCGACCGTCGCGTGCGTGAACACCGACGGCTCCTGAGGGAGGTAGCCGATCCCCAGGCGGGCGCGGCGGTAGAACGGGTCGTCGGAGATGTCCCGGCCGTCGAGCCGGACGCTTCCCGCCTCGGCGGCGATGAACCCGATCATCATGTGGAAGGTCGTCGTCTTTCCCGCGCCGTTCGGGCCGAACAGGCCGACGATCTGCCCCCCGCGGACCTCGAGGGAAAGCCCGTCCACGACCCGCCGGCCGCCGTACCGCTTGACGAGCCCCCGCGCCTCAAGCGCCACCCGCGCCCCCGAAGAACCCGGCATCAAGCCGCAGGGTCACCCCACCGGACGCGGTGGTCCCGTCCGGGGAGAGCGCCACCTCTCCGGCGTGCAGCGTTCCACCGTGCAGGGTGCCGTCGACCCCGCCGCGCAGGCGGACGGTCTTCGTGTCGGGGACGTACTCGAGCCGGCCGCACGTGTAGTCCGCCTTCTCCCCGGTGATCGTCACCTCGCCGGAGACAGTCACCACCCCCGCGTTCTCCGTCGCCGTCTCGCCGGAGACCGTGTAGGCGCCGGGCTCCTCGACCTTGGCCTGGATCCCGGCGGAGAGCTGCGAGCGGCCGGTCTTGAGGTCGTAGCGAAAGGCACCCGCCGCGATCCGCCCCGATGGGACGGTGATCGACACCGTCTGCCCGGAGAGCGCGGCGTCCGACTCGTCCCAGGTGATCCCATCGGTCGCAAGCGCGTAGTCCGCGCCGCGGGTCACCTCCACCGCGCCCGACAGGGTCGCCTGATGGTCCGCGAAGGCGAGCGTGTCGCCGCGGGCGTGCAGGGGCCCCCCCTCACCGAAAAAGTCGACCGAGACCCCGCTGAAGCTGCCGCTCGTCCCCTTCATCGCCCCGGAAGCGGCCGACAGCTCCCAGGTCTTCTTCCCGGCCGCGTCGTAGCCGACGAGGTTCATGCGGCCCGCGCGGGCGACCTCGGGGGAGCCGGCCTGGCGGTTGGAGGAAAGGATCCCCCACAGGATGCTCCCGCCGATCACGACGAGGAGGATGACGAGGCCGACGCGTGCGCGAGACATGCCCTCACGAATCCGCGGAACAGCGGGTGCGGGGAGAGGAACCTGGACTGAAACTCGGGATGGAACTGCACCCCGACGAACCACGGGTGGTTCTCGAGCTCCACGATCTCCACCAGCCGGTCATCCGGCGAGGCGCCGGCAACCCGCATCCCTGCCCGCGCGAACCGCTCCCGGTAGGTGGGATTGAACTCGTAGCGATGGCGGTGGCGTTCCTCGATCCGGTCAGTCCCGTAGCAGGAGCGGCTGATCGTCCCCTCCGTGAGGACCGCGGGGTAGGCGCCGAGCCGCATCGTCCCCCCCTTCTCGGTAACGGCCTCCTGCTCGGCTAAGAGGTCGATCACGGGGTGAAGGGTCTTGGGATCGAACTCCGAGCTGTTCGCGCCGGCGAGGTGGAGCGCCTCGCGGGCAAACTCGATCACCGCACACTGCAGCCCGAGGCAGATCCCGAAGAACGGGATCCTCTCCCGGCGCGCGTGGCCGGCCGCCTCCACCTTCCCCTCGATCCCCCGGTCCCCGAACCCCCCGGGGATGAGGATCCCGTCGATCCCGGTAAGCAGCTGCTCCGGGCTCTTAGACGCGAATTCTTCGGCGTCGATCCAGGCGATGTCCACGCGGGTGTCCTCGGCGATCCCCGCGTGGAGGAGCGCCTCGCTGATGCTGATGTAGGCGTCCCGGAGTTCGACGTACTTGCCGACGATTCCCACCCGCACGTGCTCCGACGGTTGACCGAGCCGCGCCAGGCGCTGCTCCCAGGAACCGGTCCGCATCGGGCGGGACGGCAGCGCGAGGCCCGCGACGATCCGCTCAACGAGGTTCTGCTCCTTCAACAGGAGGGGGACACTGTAGGCCGAGGGGAGGTTCGGATCCTCGATGACGTTCTCCTGCGAGACATCGCAGAACAGCGCGATCTTGCGCTTGACCGACAGGGACAGGGGGCGGTCACAGCGGGCGACGATGACGTCGGGCTGAAGCCCGATCGCGCGCAGCTCCTTCACGCTGTGCTGGGTCGGCTTGGTCTTGATCTCGTCGGTCGTCTCGAGGTGTGGGAGCAGGGTGAGGTGGATGAAGAACGTGTCCTCCTCCGGCAGCTCGTCCTTCAGCTGGCGGAGCGCCTCGAGAAACGGGAGGCTTTCGATGTCGCCGACCGTCCCTCCGACCTCGATCACCCCGATCTCGGCCTCGCCGTCCTTGAGCGGAAGGCGGACCAGCCGCTTGATCTCATTGGTGACGTGCGGGATCACCTGTACGGTCTTGCCCAGGAACACCCCGGCCCGCTCCTGACGGATGACGCTCCAGTAGACCTGCCCGGTCGTGATGTAGTTGGCGGCGGACAGCGGTTCGTCGAGGAACCGCTCGTAGCGACCGATATCGAGGTCGGTCTCTTTCCCGTCGCGCGTGACGAAGACCTCACCGTGCTCGTAGGGGTTCATCGTTCCCGCGTCGAGATTGACGTAGGGATCAATCTTCTGAAGGGAAACCCGGTAACCGGAGAGCTTGAGGAGAAGACCCACGGAAGCCGCGATGACCCCCTTGCCGAGACCGGAGAGGACCCCTCCGGTAACGATGATGTACTTCCGCAACCTAGAATCACCTCCCATTCCCGATTTCCTTTTCACGCCACAGGATACGAAAACCGCTCCCCGGGCGCAACCTACGCCCTTTTGTGGACCGTTGGCACTTATGCTATAATGCGGGGCTTGTGCCGGCCGAGGCGGACAAACCCTTGAGCAGAACGAGAAGAGGATTGAGATCACATGATCAGAGTGATACTGGAGGCTCTGTTTTTCCTTGATAGTTTCGCCATGATGGGACTGATTCTCATGCAGATGAGCGAACACTCAGGGCTGGGAGGGGCGTTTGGTTCCGGGATGTCGAGCACCGTGTTCGGGCGTGACGAGACCAAAGACCCGAAGCGAACCCTCACCGTGGCACTCGCTACAGTGTTCATGATCCTGGCGTTCATCCTATCGACCCTTAAGATATGAGCAAGGAGGGAGGATCGCGGTGCCGCTGATCGAGGTCAAGAACCTGAAGACGTACTTCTTCACTGAAGACGGTGTGGTGCGAGCTGTCGATGGGGTCGATTTCACCATCGAACACGAGAAGACCCTCGGCGTCGTGGGGGAGAGTGGATGCGGCAAGTCCGTGACAGCCCTGTCGATCATGGGGCTCATCCAGACCCCTCCAGGCCGGATCACCGAGGGGGAGATCGTCTATCACCGCAACGGGAAGGCGCAGGACCTGACCCAGCTCAACCCCAAGGGCCGGGAGTACCGTTCGATCCGTGGCAACGAGATCGCGATGATCTTCCAGGAACCGATGACCTCCCTGAACCCCGTGTACACGATCGGGAACCAGATTATGGAGGCGATCATCCTCCACCAGCACCTTCACAAGAAGGAGGCCCGGAAGAAGGCGATCGAGATGCTGCACTCGGTGGGCATCCCGCTCCCCGAGCAGCGGGTCGACGAGTACCCGCACCAGCTCTCCGGTGGGATGCGCCAGCGCGCCATGATCGCCATGGCCCTGTCCTGTAATCCGTCTCTGCTCATCGCGGACGAGCCCACGACGGCGCTCGACGTGACGATCCAAGCACAGGTCCTCGACCTGATGAACGCACTACGAAAGGACTTCAACGCCTCGATCCAGTTCATCACCCACGACCTGGGGGTCATCGCGCAGATGGCCGACGACGTGGTGGTCATGTACCTCGGGAAGATCGTGGAAGGCGCCTCGGCGAAAGAGATCTTCCACAATCCGAAGCACCCCTACACCCAGGGGTTGATGAACTCGATCCCCTCGCTTGCCACGACGAAGAAGGAGCGGCTCACCCCGATCAAAGGGGTCGTACCCGATCCGTTCGACATCCCCGAAGGGTGCGGGTTCGAGCCCCGCTGTCCGCATGCGATGGAGATCTGCAAGACGCGCATCCCGGTCCTGAGGGAGGTCTCTCCCGGGCACGAGGCCTCCTGCTGGCTGTACGAATGACAAAAGAGGTGATAGAGATTGTCCTCTGACAACATCCTGCTCGACGTGAAGGGCCTGGTGAAGCACTTCCCGGTCCGCAAGGGGATCCTGCGGCGTATCGTGGCCCAGGTCAAGGCGGTCGACGGCGTCGACATGTACATCCAGGAAGGGGAGACTCTGGGACTGGTCGGCGAATCCGGCTGCGGCAAGACCACGACCGGCCGCTCGATCCTTCGCCTGATCGAGCCGACGTCGGGCCAGGTGCTGTTCCGTAGCAAGAAGCTCGCCGCCGCAGGAGAGAACTACCGCGAAGTGGATGTGGTCAGGGCGTCGCGCAAGCTGATGAAGGCGCTGCGCCGGGACATGCAGATCATCTTCCAGGACCCCTACTCGTCGCTCAACCCGCGGATGACGATCGGGGCGATCGTGGGGGAGCCACTGCTCGTGCACAACGTCTCCAAAGGAAAGGAACGGGAGGAGCGCGTCCGGGAGCTGCTCGAGGCGGTCGGTTTGAAGCCGGATCACATGAAGCGCTACCCGCACGAGTTCTCCGGTGGGCAGCGCCAGCGGATCGGCGTGGCCCGCGCCCTGGCGCTCGATCCGCAGCTGATCATCGCCGACGAGCCGGTCTCCGCTCTGGACGTCTCGATTCAGGCGCAGGTCCTGAACTTGCTCGAGGGGCTGCAGGAGGAGTTCGGGCTCACCTACCTGTTCGTGGCCCATGACCTGTCGGTCGTCAAGCACATCAGCGACCGGGTCGCGGTGATGTACCTCGGTAAGATCGTCGAGCTGACGAAGACCGAGGAGCTGTTCCTCGATCCCAAGCACCCCTACACCGAGGCCCTGATGTCCGCGGTTCCGGTCCCCGACCCCGACTACAACGTCGAGCGGATCCTGCTCGAAGGGGACGTGCCCAGCCCGGTGAACCCTCCTTCGGGGTGTTATTTCCACCCCCGCTGCCGGTACGCGAAGGAGATCTGCCAGACGGAGGAGCCGGTGTACCGCGACCTCGGCAACCGCCACTTCGTAACCTGCCACTTCGCGGATCAACTGGAGCTGCAGCCCGTCAAGATGCGGTAGATGCGCCTTCTTCTCGGGACGAGGAACGAGGGCAAGATCAGGGAGCTGCGGGACCTCTTGGCGGGAATCGACGGGGTGGAGCTTCTCACCTTCTCCGATTGTCCGTTCGACCCGGTCGAGGAGACCGGTGCCACCTTCCGTGACAACGCGCTGATTAAGGCACGAGCGATCGGCACGCAGACCGGTTGCGCCGTATTGACCGACGATGCCGGCCTGGAGGTCCTCGCGCTTGGAGGGGCACCGGGGGTGCGCTCGGCCCGCTTCTCCGGGATCCCGGCCGACCACAAGCGGAACAATGCCCTGCTCTTGAAACGGCTCGAACGGGTCGAGAACCGGCGGGCACGGTTCGTCATCTGCGCCGTCCTGCGGCTTCCCGACGGGCGGGAATTCGTGCGGGAGGGGACACTCGCGGGGCGGATCACGCGGCGGCCGCGGGGAACTGGGGGGTTCGGTTACGACCCGTTGTTCGTCCCCGATGGGAGCGCGCACACCCTCGCGCAGATAAGCCTCCCGCAGAAGAACGCCGTTAGCCACCGTCGCCGAGCGATCGCGGCGATCCGCACCGTCATCGAAGAACTAGTGTCGTGTCCGACAAATGCCATGCAACAAGACACACAACGTGATATACTGCGTTCATGGGCCGACCAATATCTAGAGGAGAGATGACCGAAGCGGAGCGGGAGGAAC
>CAZBWD010000081.1:0-8064 GCA_964495585.1 uncultured Thermotogae bacterium | reverse complement strand
GCCTGGGAGGGCGTGGGAAACCCGTTCGACGGGCTCCGGCGTGCGCTCGACTACCCGAGCCTGGAGGCGGCAAGAGACGCGCTGCGGGCGATCGGCAAGCAGATCGCGGATCAGGGGCTTCCTTCCAGGATCGCGCCGCTCGTCGTGGGGATCGCCGGCTACGGGAACGTCTCGCGCGGCGCTCAGGAGATCCTCGCTCTCCTCCCGGTGAAAGAGATCACACTGGGCGAGCTCACCGCGCTGCGCGCGGACGAGCGTGGCTCAAACCGTGTCGTGTACAAGATCGTGTTCAAGGAAGAGGACATGGCGCGGCCCCTGGATTCGAGCGCCTGCTTCAACCTGCAGGACTACTACGCGCATCCCGAGCGATACCGCGGGGCGTTCGAGCAATACCTCCCGCACCTCGACATCCTCATGAACTGCATCTACTGGGAGCCGCGGTATCCGCGCCTGGTCACCAAGGAGAAGGTCCGCGAGCTCGTCGCGGGCGGGGGGATGCGGCTGCGGGTGATCGGTGACGTCAGCTGCGACGTCGAAGGGGCGATCGAGTGCACGGTCAAGGCGACGCAGCCCGATGACCCGGTCTACGTCTATAATCCGGTGCGCGACGAAGCGATTCCCGGGGTCGCGGGCGACGGGCCGGTGGTGATGGCGGTGGAGATCTTGCCGAGTGAGCTGCCGCGGGAGTCGTCGACCTACTTCAGCGGCGTCTTGAAGCGCTACGTGCCGGCGATCGCGACGGCTGATTACGACGGGGAGTTCGCCGGGTGCAGGCTCCTCCCGGAGATCCGGCGGGCGGTCATCGCCTACCGCGGCGCGTTGACCCCTGCTTACCGATACCTGGAGAAGGACCTCGGCACGTGACGGGCGAGAGCCCGAAAGGAGCGGCAGGGTGAGGAAGATCCTCGTGCTCGGTGCGGGACTCGTGGCCGGCCCGTTGGTGCGTTACCTCCTCGCGCAGGAGGGCTTCCGGGTCACTGTCGCCGACCAGGTGGTCTCCAAAGCGCGGGCCCTCGTCGCGGGGGCGGCAAACGGGGTGGCCGAGCAGCTCGATGTCAGTGACGAGACGCGCCTGGACGCGCTCATCGCTTCGCACGACCTCAGTGTCAGCCTGCTTCCCTATGACTACCACCCGCTCGTGGCACGGCTCTGCGTGGAGCACGAGAAACCGATGGTCACCGCCTCCTACGTGAAGGAGGAGATGCGGTCACTCGATGGCCGGGCAAGAGCGGCCGGGGTGATCCTCCTGAACGAGATCGGCGTCGATCCGGGGCTCGACCACATGTCCGCGATGCGGGTCATCGATCGGATCCGCGATGCCGGCGGGGAGCTTGTGAGCTTCTCCTCGTACTGCGGGGGGCTGCCTGCGCCGGAGTCGAACGACAATCCGTTCGGGTACAAGTTTTCCTGGAGCCCGCGCGGCATGATCCTCGCCGGGAAGAACCCGGCTCGCTACCTGGAGGACGGAGAGGTCGTCGAGATCCCCGGTGAGGAGCTGTTCGCCTACCACTGGCCGGTGGAGATCAGCGGGTTCGGCGTGCTCGAGGGCTACCCGAACCGTGACTGCCTTCCCTACATCGAGACCTACGGGATCCAGGGCGTGGAGGGGATGTTCCGCGGCACGCTGCGCTACCCCGGGTGGTCGGCGACGATGAAGCGGATCGCCGAGCTGGGGCTGCTCGACGAGACGGAGCGCCCCGGCCTCTCTGGCCTGACCTGCGCGGGGTTCCTCCGCACACTCATCGGCGAGTCCGAGGAACCCGGGAGCCTGGAGGAGGAGGTCGCCGACTCCCTGGGCGTCGACCCCGACGCCCGCGTCATTTCGAATCTCAGGTGGCTGGGGTTCTTCGACGACGAGCCGCTGCCGCAGGGTGTGAAGTCGCCGCTCGACGTCCTGGCCGCGCGGATGCTCGAGAAGATGCAGTACGCCCCGGGGCAGCGGGACCTCTTGGTGATGCAGCACGAGTTCCTCGCGCAGTACACCAACCGCCGCGAGCGGATCACCTCGACCCTCATCGACTACGGGATCCCGCATGGGGACACCTCGATGTCGCGCACCGTGGGGCTGCCCGCCGCGATCGCGACGACCCTCGTCCTGCGGGGGAGGATCGGACTCACGGGGGTGCAGATCCCGGTTCGGAAGGAGATCTACGCGCCGGTCCTCGTGGAGCTCGAGACACTGGGGATCACGTTCCACGAGAAGATCGAGGTGATCGACCCCTGAGCGGGACATGGCGTTGGCGCCTCGGGGCGAGCGTCGAGGCGTTCTTCTACGGTCGCAAAACCCAGGCCTGCCTCCCGCTTGCCGAGACGGTGGTCCGCATCGCCTCCCTCGACCTGGGCGTCGAGGCCTGGGCGGTGCACGCAGCGGACGACCCGGAGCCCTCCCCTGTGCAGCTTGAAGCGGTCCGCGTCGCTGCGGCTGGCACGCCGTTCGTGTCCGTTCACGCGCGGCCCAGCCTGTGGCGGTGGGACCCGCTGGGGCTGCGGGAGGAGATCGCGTTCTGCAAGGCGATCGGGGCGCGCACCCTCGTCCTTCACCGGGAGAGCTTGGGCCTCGAAACCCCCTCCTCCCATCCGGACATCCCGGAGATCGTCCGTCTGGCGCAGGCGGCAAGCAGAGCCGGAGTGAAGCTTGCCCTGGAGAACGGCCGGGACACGCTGTGGGCGCTCGACCGGATCCTGGACGCGCTCGGAGACAGCCCCGAGAAGACGAACCTCGGGATCTGCATCGACGTGGGGCACGCCCACCTCTCCCAGGACGCCGGACGCCAGCCGGTCCGCAACTACCTGGAGCGCTACCGCGGCGTGCTCGTTCACCTTCACCTGCACGACAACCGTTCGACGCTCGACGACCATCGGGCGCCCGGGCAGGGGACGATCGACTGGCCCGACCTCCTGAGCGTCCTCGAGGCGATCGGCTATGACGGTCCGGCGGTCCTCGAGCTTCATCCCTCTGGGGATCCTCGCGCCGCAATCGCCGAAGCAAAAGCATACTTGCTTTCCTGCTTGTGACGCCGGCTTTTCTTGGGGCCTCGGCCTAAGTGGCCGAAAGAGCGGAGTGTAGGACCTCGGAATGGCGCGAGTTTCCATTTGATTCAGATGTAAAATGAAGAATAGAACGTGCGTGCGTAGGTGGGAACGGATGGTCTTGACAGGCGACGTACCCGGGTATATACTAACTTCAGGTTTCAGGGCATAATACAGGGTAAGGCTCTGAAAGGGTAAACCTGCCGAAAGGCAGGGACACAAAGCTACGGGTCTTGCAAGACAGCCGGGCTGCCAGAGTCGGGGAGGAACCGGGATTGGCGGCGCGGCGTCTTGCTTTGTTTGGGAAACGCTCCTTGCGTGATGCAGGGGGCGTTTTGCTGTGTTGCGATCCTCTTGGAGACGGTGGTCGGAGCGGTCAAGAGGACACCGTCCTTGCGTTCGAGGCGCTACGGCAGGAGTACAGAGAAAAGGATGCGATCGGGATCCCGATGTCGGTTCGCGACAGGTACGAAACCGCCCTTGCCGTGATGCGGGAGCGCATCAGGGTGGACCGCGCGGTAAGCCCCGGGAAACGTCTGGGAGAACTCCTGATGGAACGCGGAGTGCTCGATCGGGAAACGCTCGAGCGGGCGCTTGCGGAACAGAGGCGGCGAGGGGGCAAGGAGCTTCTCGGCGAAGTATTGATATCGCTCGGATTCGTGGGCAATGCGGAGCTGCGCGAGGCGCTGCGAGCGCAGGCTGGGATGAAGTAAGTACAAAGGAGGGAGGGCATGAAAAGGGCGAGAAACAGGAAGTGGACGGTGGGGTTATTGCTGCTGGCGGTAGTCGTCTTGCTGGGAGCGGTTTCGGCGTGGGCGACGACGTACACAGTGCATCCTGGAGGGAGTATTCAGGCAGCAATCAATGGAGCCGCCGCGGGAGATACGATTCAGGTCATGGCGGGGACGTACAACGAGGCGTTGAACGTATACAAGTCGGTGACCATTGAGGGGGCCGGTGCCGGCTCCGTGACGATCAACGTGGCCGGGAAGTCAGGGACGGACTCGAGCGGGATCTACGTCAGTGCGGCGGACGTGCACCTGAGCGGGTTCACACTCGTTGGGACGACGACATCCGCAGCTCCGCGCTACGGAATCAAGTACGGGGAAGTCTCCGGCGGGGCGCTGGATGGCATTGTTGTCGAGAACATCTACCGCTCGGGGGTGGATCTGCTTGGGTCATCTAACATGACCGTCTCAAATCTTGTGTCGCAGGACAACGGTGGTCACGGAATCGCGCTCACGGACTGTCACAACATCACCGTCACAAACCTTACAACCAGCGGGAACGGATGGCAGGCGGTGAGTGTTGCAACATGGGGGCGCTATACCCCCATTGGGACAAGCGGGATCGTGTTCAATGGCACGCTCAATCTGGCTGAGGTCTTCCAACTTGAGCAGGGCCGGTATCCTAGCGGTCCGCCGGAGACGATCACATTCAGTACCGACCCCGCCGCGGGAGCCGACGTGACCGTCCCGGCGACGTCGTTCTCCTACGCGCTCTTTGGTGACGACGACGAAAGCCCGGCATATCAGCGCGTGTATTTCTTCAAGACGCTCGCTGATGCCGAGGCCGTGGCGGCCATCCCTGGTCAGGTGGGCCACCTGAAAGCTACAGGCCGCTACATCCAAAGCATCGTCAACCAAACACAGCTCTATGTCAGCGCAGGGTGTTCACTTCAGGGGGCGATCGGTGGGGCGGTCAGTGGTGACGTAATCAACGTTCAGCCAGGCGTTTATGCAGAAGGTCCTCGGATTACCGTTGATAAGGCGACGACAATCGCGGGCGGCGGAGCTGCCAGCACCACGTTCACGCCGGCAGGGAATACCGGCAGCTCCGGCGATAACAGAGCGTGGTTTCTTGTTGACACTGGTGTCACTCTTCATGTGAGTGGAATGACGTTCGATGGTGCGGGCTACAAGATCTATCAAGCGTTCCGCTGGAAGGGCGATGGTAGCGTCGCCAACTGCGACTTCAGGAATATTGCCTACGATCCGAGTTCAGCGTATGCCGGCTTTGCGCTCGTTCCGTTCGGGGGGAACGTGGATATAACCGGGAGTTCGTTCGAGAACATCGGGCGGGTCGGCGTCTTGTACTTCGGGCCGGGAATCACGGGATCCACGTACAGCGGCAATAGCTACGTTGGAAAAGGGGTCGGGAACTGGCTGGACTACGGGGTCGAGGTAGGCGGTGGCGCCCATGCGACGATCAAGGACAGCGCGTTCAGGAACAACCTCGGCGTGGCGAGTGTGGATGGCTCCACCTCGGCGGGCATCCTAGTTACGACCTATTACGGGGACGGCACGACAGCAACGATCCTCAACAACGTCATCACGAACTGCACTACCGGAATCGCCGTTGGATACAACGCTTCCGATACGAGCCAGGTTGTCGCTCACTACAATAGTATCGCTGGGAATACGGACTTCGGCATCTTCAGCACCAACCCCGTTGTAGACGCGACGCTCAACTGGTGGGGAGGCGCGAGTGGTCCCTCGGGTGCAGGAACTGGAACCGGGGACGCAGTCAGTGCAAACGTCATTTTCAGCCCATGGCTGGGAACGAACCCGGACGGGAATCCGACGGCTCCGGGTGTGCAGGTCACCGGCCCGGTGACGATCATCGTGGCCCCGGTGGGTCCGGAACCCACCGGCGGGTACATGAACACCGCCATCGAGGGGTCCAACGAGCTCCCGGCCACGGACACGATTGAGGTTCGCCACGGCACCTACGATGCCAGCACCCCGATCACCGACCCGGTGAACATCGTGAGCGAGACCGGCTCGGCTTCCCACACTACGCTCACCGGGAACATGAGCATCAACGGGGACGGTGTCCTGGTCGGGATGCCGCTCCAGGGGTTCCGGGTTAATGGGAACGTGACGGTCGGTGCCGGGAAGGACGCCGGGACGTCGTGGATCCACTGGTGCGACCTCTACGGCAACGTGACGAACAACGGCACCGGGACGTTCGACGCGAAGTACAACTACTGGGGCACGCAGCTGGCGGCGGTCATCGATGGGCGCATCACCGGTTCTGTGGACTACAACCCGTTCCTGCCGGAGAACGCCGACGCTTCATACCTCGACATGATGGCCATCATCGGTGCGGGCCTTGCTACCGGGTGGGATCCGGCGATCGAGCAGTTGTGGCTGATGGTGCAGCTGGGCCAGAACGTCAACACCTTCATTCAATACCAGGGGGTGGCGGGTGCAGGCGCCTTCCAGGCGACGCTGCAGGGTGGGCAGATCAACCTCGGCGGCGCGGCCGGTGGCGGAGGCGCGGTGGAGGGAGCGCTGTCCGGGACGTACACTGCCGGGCAGGCGATCAACGGCACATTCACGATCACCGATCCGGTGACGGGTGCGCCGATCACCGACGCGGCGGTGACGCTGTCGCTCATGGGACCGGACGGGAGTTTGGCCTACTGGGGCTGCGCAACCTTCGACGCGTCGAGCGGCCAGTACACCTACAGCATCGACACGAGCGGGCTGGCGCCGGGGACGTACAGCCTGATCATCCAGTCGGACGACGGGCAGTCGCAGACGATCACGGTGGAGATCCAGGCGCCGTGAGCAGGGGAAGCGGCGAGGAGGAGAGATGAAGCACGCATTGGCTCTTTGTTTACTGGTTGTGGTGTTCGGCGCTCTCACTGCCGTTGCCGACCCACTGAGTGGAAGCTGGTCGTTCTGGGTGCAGGCGAACGTGGCTCCGTTCAGCATCGCGGCGACGGAGTCGGTGTTGCAGGTGGACTACACGGTGGGGGCGTGGCGGTTGTCGTCGACGGCGATCACCGACCTGTCCGGCCTGAACAACGTGTACTTCGACGCCAAAGGGGTGCTCGGCGGGTTTGCGTTGCGGTCGATCACCGACTTCGACGCCGCGGGAGCGCAGTTCCAGGCGATGATCGGCTCGGCAGTGACGGCGATTGCGGGGATGAACCTGTACGCGCTGTTCATGCTCGACAACCTCGGCACCGCGCAGACCCCCTCGGTCGGCAGCGGCCTCACCCTCGGCGGCTGGGGGCAGGCGGGATCGATCTCGTTCTGGGCGCAGACGCGGTTCAACATGGGCGAGACGTCGAGCTACATCTACCAGTACGGCTACAACTGGCTTCTCGACCACTTTATCTTCCAGGTGTGCGACGTCTGGCAGAAGCCGTCGGGGTACATCGCCGTGCAGACGGCGAGCTGCAGCGCGTGTTGGTCGGGGGCGGACCTGTACGTGGAGATGCCGTTCTCGTGCTTCACGCTCTTGACGCAGCTCAGCATGTCGTGTACGGGGTTCGATCACGTGCTGTTCGAGGCGAACAACATCAATCTAGGATTGGGCTTGCTCGATCTCAAGTGGATCGACGTGATGTTCACGACGACATCGAAGACGATGAACCTGGTCCTTGACGTGAGCGTGGGGAAGACGGTGTGCTTCACGCCGTACTTTGCGTTCGAAGGGGCCGGGGAGCAGATCACCGGTCTCTCGCTCAAGGCGCTGAAGGTCGAGTACGCGTGGAACAGCGTCACGTTCAAGGCGGGGGACCTGTTCGGCACGACCGGCTGGTACCCGTACCTCAACTACACGGGCTTGAAGTACCTCGGCTGGTCCTGGGACGGGGAGTTGACGACGCTTGAGTCGTGCGTGGCGAAGCCTGTGGACAGCGAGGTTCCGTATCCCGAGTACCTGGGGGTCATCGTGGGCGGGGACACCTGCTGTGGCGGTGGGTTGACGTTCTCGGTGTTCACGTGGTTCAACACGGGGACGAGCAGCGGCCTGTTCGACTGGGCGGAGACACGGATGTCGCTGCGCGAGGGGATCGGCTCGAACATCGTGCTGACGTTCGGGATGAGCATCACGCAGGTCGGGCCCGACTGGTTCCGGTTCGGGACGCAGGTGAGCTGGTAGCGGAGCGCTCGAAGAGGTAGATCAAGCGCCGGACAGCCTCAAGCGGCCGTAAGGCCGGCAGAGTGGAGGGGGGGGGGGGGGGGGGGGGGGGGGCGCGCCGCGGGCGGGGGGCGGGGGGGGGCGGGGAGCCGCGGG
>CAZBWD010000080.1:0-8098 GCA_964495585.1 uncultured Thermotogae bacterium | reverse complement strand
GGAGCATGGCGAAGCCGCCCCCGAAGGTGAACAGGCCGATCTTGAAGAAGACGTGAAAGATCCGCCACAGGGTGGCCGGCGGGTCCTTGTGAGCGGTGTCCTTGTGCTCCATACGCTTGACCGTCCTTGGAGTACCTCGTCAGTGTGCAGCAGGAACACGCCTGCCGGGGGATGGTAGAAGGCCGGCGGCGCGCGTACAACCCGGGTTCACTGAAGTCATCGCGTGCCGATTGTGCCGCCCCGCTTGTGCCTCGAAGCCGCGACTCACCCGGTGCACGGGCTCACCGCGCACCCTTCAGCATCATGTTGATCGCCGCATACAGGAGGACGAGTCCGAAGAGCTGGCGCAGGCGCTTCTTCGGGAGGCGGGCTCCGATGCGCGGGCCGATCTGTGCGCCGATCACCAAGCCGAGGATCAGCGGCAGGGCGAGTTCCGGGTGGAGGTGCCCCTCCAGCCAGTGTTGATAGGTGCCCATCATCGCCGAGGGAGCCATCACGAACAGGCTCGTCGCTGCGGCGGTCACGAAGTCGAGCCCCAGGAAGACGGCGAGGGCAGGAACCATCACCGTCCCTCCGCCGATCCCGAACAGGCCGGAGGCGATCCCTGCAAGCAGGCCAACGACGGCGCCGATGAGGTAGAGTTTCGCCCCCTTGGCGTCGCCGTGCAGGGAGAACCCGATCTCTTTGGGGGGCTTGCCGCGCAGCATCATCGCGGCCGGGTAGAGGAGGAGGACGCCGAAGGCGATGGACAGGGCGCTGGCGTGGATCACCGTGGTCAGACGGGCGCCGCACCACGCACCGAGGATCGTCGTCGGCATGAGCAGAAGTCCTAGGCGTACGTCAATCAAGCGTTTGAGCCCATAGGCGATCGAGCTCGACAGGCTGGTGAAGATCACCCCGGCGATGCTCGTGCCGACCGCCTCCTGCATGGTGGGAACGAACCGCGCGAGCAGGAGGAGGGGGACCATGAAGATTCCGCCTCCCACCCCCAACAGGCTCGCCGTGCCGCCGATGCCGATCGCCGTAAAGAAGAGCGTCAGAAACGTTCCAACATGTAGGGTCATCGGATCCCCCGCAACACGAGATAGACCGAACGGGCAGACTATACGGAGCGAGCCGATCGAAATCACCTTGCATCTGGACGGGGCCATGGCGCAGCGATAAGCTCATGGGAAACTCACCCCGCCTGGAAAGGAGAGACGATGCCAACCCACGTACCGACTCGCGAAGAGGCGCTCGCGCTCCTCAAGGAGTTCAACCGGTCCGAAAGCCTGATCAAGCATGCCCTCGCTGTCGAGGGCGTGATGCGCTACATGGCGCGCAAACGTGGAGAGGATGAGGAGAAGTGGGGAATCATCGGACTCGTCCATGATCTCGACTACGAGCGCTACCCGCAGGAACACTGCGCCAAGACGAAGGAGATCCTGACCCAGCGGGGCTGGCCCGAGGTCTACATCCGCGCCGTGATGTCGCACGGCTGGGGGCTCGTGACCGATGTGGAGCCGGTGGAGGACATGGAGAAGGTCCTCTACGCGATCGACGAGCTGACCGGGCTCGTGACCGCCGTTGCCCTGGTCCGCCCATCGCGCAGTGTGCTCGACATGAAGCCGAAGTCGGTCACCAAGAAGTGGAAGGACCGCAGCTTCGCGGCCGGGGCGAACCGCGAGGTGATCGAGAAGGGGGCACAGATGCTGGGGATGCCTCTTTCCGACCTGTTCGCCGATGTGATCGCCGGGATGCGTGAGGTCGCCGGCGCGATCGACCTCGTGGGAAGCGCGGAGGCGCAGGGTGCGTGAGACGGCCGGCCAGTCGCGGATCGGCGGACCCGGCCGCTGGTCCCTCGCCGACCTTCTCCCTTCGACGGATGGGCCGCAGTTCGGCGGGGTGCTCGGCCGGCTCGAGGAGGCGGTGCGTGGGCTCGAGGCTGCGCGCGCCGGCCTGGGTCCGGAGATCCCGCTTGCGCAGTTCGAGACGCTCGTCGCGCGGTTCGAGGAGGTCACGGCCCTCAGCCGTCGCCTGCGGGCGTACGCGATGCTCTGGGTCTCCGGAGACACGGGCAGTCAGGCCGCACTGGCGTTTCAAGGGCGGGTTGAGAAGATCCTGACGCAGGCCCGCAACCGGACGCTGTTCTTCGAGCTGTGGTGGAAGGGGCTCCCCGAGGCAGCGGTCGTGCGGCTCTTGCCGGCGTGCGGGGACGCCTCCTACTACTTCGAATCCCTGCGACGATTTGTGCCGCACACCCTCTCCGAGCCCGAGGAACGGGTCATCAACCTGAAGAATCCCAACGGTGCCGGCGCGCTCGTCACGCTCTACCACATGCTGACCAACCGCTTCACCTTCCGACTCGCGATCGACGGGGGGACGAAGGAGCTGACCCGGGCGGGGTTGATGGCCTACACCAGCGACCCTTCGGCGTCGTACCGGGCCGCGGCCTACCAGGAGCTGTACCGGGTGTACGGGGAGTCGGGAACGGTCCTCGGGCAGATCTACCAGCACGTCGTGCGCGACTGGGCCGACGAGCAGATGACGCTGCGCAAGTTCTCCTCACCGATCGGGCCGCGGAACCTGGGAAACGACATCCCGGACGCGGCGGTCGATACGCTGCTTTCGGCCTGCCGGGAGAACGCCGGGCTCTTCCAACGCTACTTCCGGCTCAAGGCATCAGCACTCGGGCTCGACAGGCTGCGCCGCTACGACCTCTACGCGCCGCTCGGTACGTCGAGCAGGACCACCCCGTTCTCGCGTGCGGTGGAGCGGGTCGATGCGAGCCTGCGGGCGTTCTCCCTCAAGGTGGCCGATGCGGCGCGGCAGGTGCTCGCCGCGGGACACCTGGATTCCGAGGTCCGTCCGGGGAAGGTGAGCGGCGCGTTCTGCTACGGGGTCGTTCCCGGGCTCGCGCCGTGGGTGCTCGTCAACTACGTAGGGAAGGAGGACAGCGTCTCCACCCTGGCGCACGAGCTCGGCCACGCGGTGCACGCCCTCATGGCGGCCGCGCACTCGGTGCTCACCTTCCACTCGGCCCTCCCACTCGCGGAGACGGCCTCCGTCTTCGCGGAGATCCTGTTGCTTCAGGACGCACTCGCTCAGGAGACTGATGCGCAGGTGAAGCGGGACCTCCTCGTTCGCTTCATCGATGGGGTGTACGCCACGGTGCTCCGTCAGGCGTACTTCATCCTGTTCGAGCGGGAGGCGCACGCCCTGATCCGCGAGGGGGTGACGACGGACGCCCTTGCGCAGCGGTACCTCGCGAACCTCACCGAGCAGTTCGGCGACGCCGTCGAGGTCCCCGAGGAGTTCCGCTGGGAGTGGACCTCGATCCCCCACATCTACGAGACGCCGTTCTATTGCTATGCCTACAGCTTCGGCCAGCTCCTGGTCCTCGCCCTGTACCGGCGCTACCGCGAGGAAGGGGTGAAGTTCGTTCCGAAGTACCTGCGGATCCTCTCCTACGGCGGCTCGAAGAGTCCCGGGGAGATCCTGCACGAGGCGGGAGTCGACATCACGCGCAGGACGTTCTGGCAGGGTGGCTTCGGCGTGCTCGAGGAGATGATCCGGGATCTGGAAGCGCTGCAAGGCTCGATCCACTCCGCGTGCCCTTGAGCGGCGGCGCCTCCGGCGGGGTGAGGATGCGCGGCGTACCGGATTCGCCTTTGGGGCGTGGATGTGCTAGGCTCAGATACATTGCAAGAAGGCGGTCGATGATGAGAAAGTGGATACCGGTAGAGGCGTGCCCCGCGGCTGGGAAGCTCCAGCAGATCCTGGGGACGGTCCCGACCACTACCGACAGTGCGGGCAGGCTCTGGTTCGACACGCGCTACACGCGCTTCGACCGCGAGGTGTTCCTTCCACCGAACCAGCCGTCGGTCGCTGAGATCCGCGCCGTGCCCGGCGTCGAGCGGTTGCGGGAGGTAGCGATCGACGTTCGATCAAGAGAACCCGTATCCTTTCTCACGCTTTTGCGTTGACTTGAAGACAGACACGGCTTACAATTCGTGCAAGAGGTGTTGTGGCGATGTCAGAGCAGGTCAGGCGCGAGATGCTCGCCCGCATGGAGCAGAGTGTCAAGGCCCTACAGAACGCGTTGAGCAAGGTTCAGACCGGCCGGGCTAATCCGGCGATGATCGGCGACGTTCCCGTGGACTACTACGGAACCCAGACGCCGCTGCAGCAGCTGGCGACGATCGTCGCGCCGGAAGGGAATCTCCTTGTGGTACAGCCCTACGACAAGAGTCAGATGGCCGCCTTCGAGAAGGCGATCCTGGCCGCCGGTCTCGGTCTGAACCCGGCGAACGACGGCAAGGTGATCCGCATCAAGGTCCCGAAACTCTCCGAGGAGCGGCGAAACGAACTGATCCGGATCATCAAGGCAAGGGGTGAGGAGGCGAAGGTCGCCCTGCGGAACATCCGGCGGGAGGCCAACGACAAGCTGGAAGAGATGAAGGGAAGTGGCGAGATCTCAGAGGACGACTACCATCGGTATCGGGACAAGATCGACGAAGGGATCCGCGACTACTCGAAGAAGGTGGACGACCTGGTAGAAGAGAAGGGCAAGCAGCTTTTGACCATCTAGACGCTCTTCTCTCGTGACGGGGGCCGTGAGGAAGTTTTCGTTTTCTCAGCTTGGCAGGCTTTTTCGCCTCCGCAGCAGCGGGCTACTGTGTGGGCTGGTCGCCGCCTGTCTCTCCGGGGTGAGTGGGCAGTTAAGCATCGGCGTGCTGATCGGGTTCGGGCTGTTCGTCTTGAACTCGCTCTTCCTCTACGAGGGGGGGTGCTCGCTCCTGCGGGAAACCACCCGCAGGCGGGCGCGCCTGATCGCCTCGTTCTCGGGGCTGGGTCGGCTCCTTTTTCTCGGAGTGGCGCTCGCCCTCATAGGGGGGATCGGCACGAGGGCGCAGCTCGGCGCCTGTGGGGGGCTCCTCCTCGGACAGGCCAACCTGCACCTGGCGACCCTGCTCAAGCGGGGGGTGGGACGTTGCTCGAGCACCTAGGGGAGAAGCTGATCCTGCACATCCCGGTCGGCGGGCTCACGATCGACGTCGACCTGATGACGATGATCATGAGCTGGGTCGTCATCGCTCTTCTTGTTGGGCTGGCCTTTCTTTTGCGACGCGGTCTGCGCCAGGAGGTTGAGGAGAAGCCGACGCGCGTGCAGGCGCTCCTTGACGGCCTGATAGAACTCCTGGAGGGGCAGTTCGCTCGCAACTTCGCCTCCGAGCGGTTGGCGCGGGATCTGTTTCCGTTCGTCTCGACGCTATTCCTGTTCGTCCTCTTCTCCAACTGGCTGTCGGTGATCCCCTACCTGCAGTCGCCGACGCAGAACCTGAACGTCACACTGGGGTTCGCGGTGCTCGTGCTCTTCCTGGCGCAGGCGCTGGCCATCCGCGCCAAGGGGTTGAGGAAGTACCTCGCCTCCTACGCGCAGCCGTACCCCTTCATCCTGCCGCTCAACATCGTGGGAGAGTTCGGCCGCACGCTGTCGCACGCCTTCCGTCTGTTCGGGAACATCTTTGGGGGAGCGATCCTGATCGCGGTGGTCACCGATCGGTTCGCTCCTGTGGTCGTCCCCGCGGGGTTGAACGCGTTTTTCGGGCTTTTCGTGGGCGCGGTGCAGGCGTTCGTGTTTGCCCTGCTTGCCGTGGCGTACATCAATGTGAGCGTGGAGAGCTAGAAAAGGAGGAAACATGCTGCAGGATGCCCAGCACGTGACGAGTCAGATCTCGGGAGCGGACATCGCCAGTCTTGGACGGTACATCGGAGCGGGGATCGCGATGGGGCTTGGAGCGATCGGACCGGGGATCGGGGAGGGGATCACCGCGGCGCACACCGTGGACGCGATGGCCCGCCAGCCGGAGATGGAGGGGGCCCTCTTGCGGACGATGGTCCTCGGGCAGGCGATCGCCGAGTCGACGGGGATCTACTCCCTGGTCGTGGCGATCGTGCTGTTGTTCGTGATGCACTAGGAGGTCGCGTGAGTCTGTCTTGGGGAGCAGTCGTCAAGAACCTGAACTGGACCTTCGTCTTCAACCTGGTGAACTTCGCGATCCTCCTGTACCTGTTGAAGCGGTTCCTGTTCAAGCCGGCCCTGGAGTACCTCGACCGGCGGCGCGAGCGGATCGCCGGCCGGATGCAGGCGGCGCGGGAGAGTGAGGAGACCGCGGCGCACCTGGCGGCGCAGAGGGCACAGGAGCTCGAGGCGGCGCGCAGCCGGGCGCACGAGATCGTGGAGGCGGCGCGCACCAAGCGGGACGAGATCATCGTGGAGGCCAGGGAACAGGCCCGGGAGGAGGCGGATCGCATCGTTTCCGAGGGCCGCCGAGAGATCGAGCAGGAGCGCACCGCGATGGAGGCGCAGTTGCGGAGCGCCTATGCGGAGATCACCGTGCTCGGGGCGTCGCGTGTCCTGCGGCGCGAAGTGAAGCTCGAGGATCATCGACGGTTCCTGGATGAACTCCTCGAGGGGATCGATGCGGATGCGCTGCGGGCTGAGCCGTGAAGTCCCTGGACATCGCGCGCCGCTACGCCGAGGCGCTGCACAGCCTCGCGGTCGAGGAGGACTGCGTCGAGCGGATCGAGGCGGCCTATGGGAGGGTCGTTGCAGAGATCGATGAGGTCCCGGAGGTCCATCGCTTCCTTGCCCATCCGTTGGTGCCGCGGACCGCGAAGCGCGCCCTGATCGAGCAGGCGTTCCCCGGGATCCCGGAGCACCTGCACAGCCTGTTCGTGCTCCTGATCCGCAACGCGCGCGAGGGGTACATCGACCTCATCTATGAAGAGCTGCGTGCGCTGTGCCGGGAGGAGGAGGGCACGGTGCATGTGCGGGTGGAGACGGCGCAGGCGCTGTCGGACGCGGAGCGCAAGCGGCTGGAGGGGCTTCTGGCCGCGGGGCTGCGCCAGGCGGTGAAACTGGAGGAGATCGTGGATCCGGACCTCCTGGGCGGGGCGCGGATCGACGTGGCGGGAAAGGTCGTCGATGGGACGCTGCGGGCGAGATTGGCGCGGCTCAGAGACGTGCTTGCGGGGTAAAGGAGAGACCGGTGTCGCCAGCGCGCAGGGATGAGATCACTGCCATCCTGAAGGAACAGATCAAGGGCTTCGAGTACGACCTCGACATGAACGAGATCGGGGTGGTCGTCGAGGTGGGGGACGGCATCGCCCGGGTCTTCGGGCTGCAGGAGGCCATGGCCTCGGAGATCGTCGAGTTCGCAAGCGGGGTGTTCGGCCTCGTCCTGAACCTCGAGGAGGAGAGCGCCGGCGTCGCGCTGTTCGGGGAGAGCGACAAGGTTAAGGAGGGGGACGACGTCCGGCGGACCGGGCGGGTCCTGGAAACCCCGGTCGGTGAGGCGTTGCTCGGGCGGGTCGTCGACCCGCTGGGGCGCCCGCTGGACGGCAAGGGGGAGATCGCGACCACGGAGCACCGCAAGGCGGAACTCAAGGCGCCGGGTGTGGTCGAGCGGCAGCCGGTCGACACGCCGCTGCAGACCGGGCTCAAGTCGATCGATGCCCTGACGCCGATCGGCCGTGGCCAGCGGGAACTGATCATCGGAGATCGCCGCACCGGGAAGACGGCGATCGCTCTTGACACGATCATCAATCAGAGGGGGAGGGACATCACCTGCGTCTACGTCGCGATCGGACAGAAGACCTCGACGGTCGCCCGCGTGGTCGACACCCTGGAGCGGCACGACGCGCTGTCCTCGAGCATTATCGTCGTCGCCGACGCCGACTCACCCACGCCGATGCAGTACCTGGCGCCGTACGCGGGCTGCGCGATGGCGGAGTACTTCACCTACAACGGGAAGGACGCGTTCATCGTCTACGACGACCTCTCCAAGCACGCCGTGGCCTACCGCGAGATGTCGCTCCTCCTGCGGCGGCCGCCCGGCCGCGAGGCGTACCCCGGGGACATCTTCTACACGCACTCCCGCCTGCTCGAGCGGGCGGTGCGGCTGTCGGCGGAGCACGGCGGCGGGTCGCTGACCGCCTTCCCGATCATCGAGACCAAGGCCGGGGACATCACGGCCTACATCCCGACGAACGTGATCTCCATCACCGATGGCCAGATCTACCTCGAGAGCGACCTGTTCAACCAGGGGTTCCG
>CAZBWD010000079.1:0-8190 GCA_964495585.1 uncultured Thermotogae bacterium | reverse complement strand
AGGATGACGTTCAGCGCGCCGGAGACCCCCATCAGCTACATCGGCGTCACTGTGTCGCCGACGCCGTTCAGGAGCGCCGTGACGATGAACAGAGCGAACATCGCGGGGATCCCCGCGTAGATGATGCGCAGGTAGGACGTGGCCGGCCCGATCAGGTTGGGGCCCGCCCCCATCACGACCATCACCGGGCCGGCGATGAGCGCTCCGGCACCGGCGAGGGCGAACGACAGAAGCCCGGTGAAGGCGAACACCTGTCCGGCCGCGTGGTTTGCCTCCTCGTGCCGCTGCGCCCCGGTGTACTGGGCGACCAGCGCGGTCCCCGCAATGGTGATCCCCGCCCCCAGGGAGATCATCAGGAAGATCAATGGCCAGGCGATCGTCGGGGCGGCAACCGCTACCTTCCCGAGCCGTCCCAGCCACAGGGTGTCGACGAGGTTGTAGATGGTCTGGAACAGGTTCGAGAGCATCACCGGCCAGGCGAGGGTGAGCAGGGACCGGGCGATCGGTCCCTCGATCAGGTTCCTGCGGTCTTTGCCTATACGCGACTCATCCATAAGGAACGGATTCTAATCGGTCTTCACGGCGATTCCCCTTAGGGTGCACAGCCTCTGCGCGGTGAAGGCGAGCTTTCAGTCAGCGAAAGCCCGATGCGAATAGGAGCTGATACCGCGCTTGATGGATCCCCGTTCGGAAGGCCTCACGCCCCCTGTGCGACGATGCGGGCGATCTCCTTGCCGCTGATCACCTCGCGCTCCTGGAGGATCCCCGCAATCTTGTCGAGCGCGGCGGCGTGGTCGCGCAACAGCTGCATGGCGCGCGCCTGCGCCTCCTCGATGAGGGCCTTCACCTCGTGGTCGATGAGCGCCGCCGTCTCCGGGCTAAGCTCCTGACGCAGCCCGAGGTGCCGCTCGAGGTACCCCGACCCAGCGGGCAAGAGGTAGCGGACCGGGCCCAGGGACGGCGCCATCCCGAACTCGGCGACCATCCGCCAGGCGAGCTCTGTCGCGAGCTCGAGGTCGTTTGCCGCACCGGTTGACGGCTCGCCGACGATGAGGAGCTCGGCCCCGCGTCCGCCGAGCATCACGGCCATCCGCTCCTTGAGCTCCTGTTCTCCGAGCAGGTACTGATCCTCCTCCGGCATCTGCATCGTGTACCCCAGCGCACCCTTGGCGGTGGGGATGATGCTGACCTTGTGGACGGGATCGGTGTGCGGCAGAAGCTGTGCCACGAGCGCGTGCCCGGCTTCGTGGTAGGCGACCTTGCGGCGGATCTCGTCGCGCAGCGGCATCTTGCGCTGCAGCCCGGCCACAACCCGCTCGATCGCCAGGTCGAAATCGTCCATCGACACGGTCTCGCTCTCGCGGCGGACGGCGAGGAGCGCCGCTTCGTTCACGATGTTCGCGAGGTCCGCGCCGGAGAATCCAGGGGTAATCTGAGCCAGCCGGTTGAGGTTCACGCTGGCGTCCAGAGCGACATCCCGCGCGTGGATCCCCAGGATCTCCCGGCGTCCGGCCTCCGTGGGCAAGGAGACCTGGACCTGCCGGTCGAACCGCCCAGGGCGCAGGAGCGCCCTGTCCAGGACCTCGGGACGGTTCGTGGCGGCCATGATCACCACGCCCTGGTTCGGTTCGAACCCGTCCATCTCGGCGAGGAGCTGGTTCAGGGTCTGCTCTCGTTCGTCGTTGGTGTTGATGATTCCCGCCGTCGCCCGCGCCGCGCCGATGGCGTCGATCTCGTCGATGAACACGATGCACGGGGCCTTGCGCTTCGCCTGGTCGAACAGCTCGCGCACCCGCGCCGCCCCGACCCCGACGAACAGCTCCACGAAGTCGGAGCCCGTGATGGAGAAGAAGGGGACCCCGGCCTCACCCGCGGTCGCCTTGGCGAGGAGGGTCTTCCCGGCTCCCGGAGGGCCGACGAGAAGCACGCCCTTGGGGAGCTTCGCTCCCAGACGGGTGAACCGGGCCGGCGTCTTGAGGAACTCGATGATCTCCTTGAGTTCCACCTCCACCTCCTCGACCCCGCCGACGTCCTGGAACCGGATCCCCGTCATCTCTCCGGAGATCTCGTGCGCGCGGGTCTTGCCGACGAACATCTTCTGCGGCCCGCCGCTCTTCATCCGCCGGTAGAGGAAGAACCAGATCAGGAAGAGCGGTAAGAGCATGACCCCCCACAGGAGCAGGTTGGACAGGAGGTTGCTCGCCGGGGGGTTTGCGGAAAACGCGACGCCCGCTTTCTGCAGTCGGTCGACGAGGTTCGGGTCGTTCACGGAGACCGCCTCGTAGGTCGTCGAATCGCCCTGCTTGCTGTAGTAGACGTGGTTGGCCCCCACGGTCACGTTGTTGATGTTTCCCGCAGAGAGGTCCTGGAGGAACTGGCTGTAGGGGATTACGACCTGCGGCGTGCCCTTCGGTTGGTAGAAGAGCTGTTGCAGGAGCCACAGCAGAAGCAGCGCAAAGATGACGTACCAGATGGAGAAATGAATGTGTCTTCTTGGTGCGGGGTTCACCGCGCCTCCCTTGCCTGCGTTGATCTTGGAAAGCGGCAACCGTCATACATCGCTTTCGGGGTGATGGTATCGGATTGCCCTGCGTTTACCAACCGGCGCACCCACCCCCTTCAGGCGGTCCGCCCGCCGCTTGAGGGGTACTTGAGCCCGGTTCCCGTGTTGAACAGGACGACCCGCTCGCTGGGCTCGATGAGCCCCTGCTGGAGCAGGGCCTCGAGCGCCGCGACGCACGCCCCGCCCTCTGGACAGGCGAAGATCCCTTCTGCGCGCGCCATCCAGCGCTGACCGGCGAGGAGCGCCTCGTCTGAGACGGCGATCGCCGTGCCCTGACTTTCGCGCAGGGCACGGAGGATGAGGAAATCGCCGATCGCCTCGGGGACGCGCAGGCCGGAGGCGACGGTGTGCGCGTCCTCCCACGGGGAGGCGAACGCCTCGCCCGCGGCGAAGGCACGGGGGATCGGGGCGCACCCCTCCGCCTGTACGGCGACCATCCGCGGCCGGCTCTCCCCGATCCACCCCAGGGTCTGCATCTCGGAGAACGCTTTCCACATCCCGACGAGCCCCGTGCCGCCCCCGGTCGGGTAGAGGATGACATCGGGCAGCGTCCAGTCGAGCGCCTCCGCGATCTCGTAGCCGAGGGTCTTCTTCCCCTCGACCCGGTAGGGTTCCTTGAGGGTGGAGACGTCGAACCAGCCGTGCGCATCCGCCGCCGCGCGGGCCTCTCTCCCGCAGTCGGTGATCAGCCCGGGGACGAGGGTGACCTGTGCGCCGTAGGCTTCGCACTCGGTGCGGAAGAGCGACGGCACGTCCTGGGGCATGAACACGTGCGCCCGCATCCCGGCGCGCGCCGCGTAGGCGGCCATCGCCCCGGCCGCATTCCCGGCCGAAGGGATGACAAGTTCGCGGATTCGCAGTTCGTGGGCGCGGGAGACGGCCATGGCGAGCCCGCGCGCCTTGAACGACCCCGTCGGGTTCAGGCTCTCGTCCTTGATCAGAAGGTGGTCCATCCGAAGCGCCGCCCCGAGGCGAGCAGCAGGAAGAAGCGGGGTGTCACCCTCGCCGAGGGGAACGGCGTAGCGGAGGTTCCGAACCGGGAGGAGCTCCCGGTACCGCCAGAGGGACCGCTCCCGGCCGGCGAGGGCGTCGCGGGAGAGGCGCTGCCGCGCGCGGTCGAGGTCGTAACGCGCGAAAAGCGGCTTGCCGCAGTCCGGGCAGACCGTCTGCCTCGCGTCTGCGCAGACCTCCTTCCCGCAGAAGCTGCACTGAAGGTGGCTCAGGAAGCTCTCCATCCCTCTGTCTTCAGACCCGGCTCGCCCGTGCGGCCGTCCGTCGCTTCCCTGCGAAGGGGTCACTTTGGGACGCCCTCCCAGTCCTTGAGGAACCGGTCGATCCCGACGTCGGTCAGCGGGTGGTCGAACAGCCTCTTCAGCACGGCATAGGGGACCGTGGCGATCGGTGCGCCGAGGAGGGCGGCGGTGAGGACATGGCGGGGGTGCCGGACGCTTGCCACGATCACCTCGGTGTCGAACCCGTAGGCGTCGAAGACCTCGAGGATGTCCGAGACAAGCTCCATCCCGTCCCCACCCACGTCGTCGATCCGCCCGACGAACGGGGAGACGAAGCTCGCGCCGCACTTCGCGGCGAGCAGGGCCTGATTCGCGGAGAAGACGAGGGTCACGTTCGTGCGGATCCCCTCCTTGGACAGGGTCTTCACCGCCTTCATCCCCTCCTGCGTCATCGGGATCTTGACGACGACATTCTCGTGGATCTTCGCCAGTTCGCGGGCCTGCTCGATCATCCCCTGCGCGTCGAGCGCGGTCGCCTCCGCACTGATCGGGCCGTCCACGATCCCGCAGATCTGCGCGATGACCTCCTTGAACGGCCGTTTCTCCTTGGCGACGAGCGACGGGTTCGTGGTCACCCCGTCGACGAGCCACGCCATCTCCTGGATCTCCGAGACGTTCGCCGTATCGATGTAGAGCTTCATCTCTCCTCCCCATGTTCTCGTAGTTTGCGGACCCGGTCCAAGTTTATCCGGTCGGCATCGGGGCTCCCAGTCCTCTTCTTGGGGGTCTCCAGGATGAACGGCAGGTCGCGCAGTGCCGGATGGTTGATAACGAGGGAGAACGCCGCCACGCCGATCTCTCCCTCGCCGATGTGTGCGTGGCGGTCCCGGTGCGAGCCGAGCGGTGCCTGGGAGTCGTTGAGGTGAATCAGACCGAGCCGGTGAAGCCCGATCTCGCGATCGAATTCCGCGAGCGTCTCCTCGAGCCGGCCCCGTGGGGACAGCGGATAGCCGGCGGCGAAGGCGTGGCAGGTGTCCAGACAGACCCCGACCTGCCGCGTATCGGCCAGGGCGGTGAGGATCGCTGCGAGCTCGGAGAAGGTCGTTCCCATCGTTGTTCCCGCGCCAGCCGTGTCCTCGAGCAGAAGCCGTGCATCCGGGGGTTCGGCGAGCGCCGGCGAGGTGAGCACCCGATCGAGTGCGCAGGCGATGCGGCGGATGCCGGCCGTGATCCCCGAACCATTGTGCGCACCGAGGTGGGTCACGATGGTGTCGATCCCCAAAAGCTTGGCGCGACGGACCTCCTCGATGAGTGTGGTGACCGACCGCTCAAACAGCGTCTCGTTTGGGCTCGCGAGGTTGAGGAGGTACATCGCGTGGACGACGACGTCCTTGATCTCGGACGCTGCGCGACGGCTGCGGAACGCCTGCGCCGCTGGCACGGCGATCGACTTCATCCCCCATGAGGAAGGGCTGTGGGAGAAGGTCTGAAGCGTGTTGATCCCCAGAGCCTCCGCCTCGTCGATCGCGGCGGAGAACCCCTTGGCGATCGACAGGTGACACCCGAGCCGCATCAAGATTCCTCCCCTCTGTGCGGTCGATTATGGAGGACTCAGAGCGGGTCGGACAACCCGGGAAGAGAAGGAGGCCGTCGCGTCAGCCGCGGCCCTCGACCGCCCTGGCGGCGTCGATCAGTCCGGCTCCGAAGCGGTCGGCGCTGCCGAGTGGCGTGCTCGTGCTCTCGAGCAGTTCGATCGCTTGCGCGGCCGGGATCCCCGGGTGCGAGGAGAGGATCAGGGCGAGGGTTCCGGTGACGTACGGGGCGGCGAACGAGGTGCCCGACCCAGTTCCCACGATTCCGCCCGGGAACAGGGAGGTGACCTCCTCGCCGGGGGCGGCGACCGCGACCTGCGGCCCGTAGTTGCTAAAAGGAGCCAGTTGGTTGTCTTGGTCGGTGGCCGACACTGCGAGGACCGAGGGGAGTCGCCCGGGGTAGCTAACCTCCGAGGTCCCGTTGTTTCCGGTGATCCCGACGACGATCACGCCGTGGCGTGCCGCGTTCTCGAGCGCCTGCTGAAAGGCGAGCGGCGGTTTGCCGTTCGAGTAGATGCTCAAGTTGATGATGTTCGCCCCGTTGTTGACCGCGTAGTTCACCGCGGCGGTGAACTTGCCCCAGTCCGAGGAGTAGAAGAGGTCCTTCGAGTCGAGGATCCGCAGGTCCATAAGCCGTATCCCCGGCGCGACGCCGGCCGCGCGGTCGGTCCCCGGCTGGGCGGCGATGATCCCGGCGACGAAGGTGCCGTGCCAATAGATCTTCGTGCCAGTGAGAGAGCTGTTGTCGTTGTCGCGGAAGTCCCAACCGTGAATGTCGTCGACATACCCATTATGGTCGTCGTCGATCCCGTTTCCGGGGATCTCTCCGGGGTTGGTCCAGATCTTCCCCGCAAGCTGCGCCGCACTCGTGTCGATCCCCGAGTCGATCACCGCCACCACGACGTCCTTCGACCCGGTGGTCTTCGTCCACGCCTGCGGGGCCTGGATCCGTTCGATCCCCCACGAGAGGGCGGTGGCCGCCCCGATGGACGGGGCACCGGTCCCGCTGCCTCCTCCTGCGATGCGCGGGCCACCCGCCCCGGTGAGAGCAAGCAGGGAGAGCAGGAAGACAAGGAGCGCTGAGCGGCCCTTGTGTGTCATCTTCGGCAGCCCGGCTGCCCCAGGGGGGTCCGTGGCTTTGCGTCGCCTCCTCGCGAAGGGTTTGCCGTTTCGGATGGATAGAACCTTCAACCACTGCTAGATGATTTCTACCATCATATCTATTATACCAACCAGGTGACAAACCTAGACAGGGGGCAGCGGGCCAGGGCATTCTGGCTTTACCGGGACAGCAGTTGATCGCGGACTCCTCGGCCGTTACCGTCACGAAGAGGAGGGATGAGAGATGGCCTATGACGTTGTGGTGATCGGAGGAGGGCCGGGAGGGTACGTCGGTGCGATCCGGATGGGGCAGCTCGGCCTGCGGACCGTCCTCGTCGAAGAGCGGGACCTCGGAGGGGTTTGCCTCAACCGGGGCTGCATCCCGACCAAGGCCCTCTGTTCGGCAACGAAGCTTCTCGAGCGGGGGAAGGACGCCGCGGGGATGGGGATTGAGTTTGGCGAGCCGAAGGTCGACCTTCCGCGGCTCGCGGCGTGGAAAGGCGAAGTCGTCTCGAAGTTGGTCGGCGGGGTCTCCTCGCTGCTTGAGGCGAACGCCGTGGAGGTTGTTGCGGCACACGGTTCCCTGGCCGGGAAGGCGCGCGTGAGCCTGTCGACGGGAGAGACGATCGAGGCGCGGGCGATCGTGCTCGCATCCGGCTCCTTGCCGGTTGAGATCCCCGGATTCTCATTTGCCGATGCCGGCATGTGGTCGTCGGACGCGGCGCTCGAGCTCACGGAAATCCCAGGGCGGCTGCTCGTGATCGGCGGCGGGGTAATCGGCCTCGAGCTTGCCGCGATCTACAATCGGCTGGGAAGCGAGGTCACGGTGCTTGAGATGATGCCGGAGATTCTCCCCGGGATCGATCTCGACCGCCGGGCGATCGTCACGTTGAAGCGGGCGCTCGCCGCCCAAGGGATCACGCTTCGGCTCGGCGCCGCGGCGCAGTCGCACGACGCGTCCTCCGGCGGGATCGTGGTGAAGACCAAGGACGGGAAGACGGTGTCCGCGGATCGTGTTCTCGTAGCTGTCGGGCGACGACCGAATAGCGGCAACCTCGGGCTCAAGGCCGCAGGATTGGAAGCAGACCGCCGGGGGTTCATCCCCGTCAACGAAACGCTCCAAACCGTTGCCGAGGGGATCTATGCGATTGGCGACCTCGTCGCTGGCCCGATGCTCGCCCACCGTGCCTCTGCGCAGGGAGAGCGCGTGGCGGAGATCGTCGCCGAAAAGCTCGGGAAGGGCGAGGCGCCAGCCCGCGGAGACCCGCGTGAGATGATCATCCCCCAGGCGATCTTCACCGATCCGCAGGTGGCCTCGGTCGGCCTGTCCGAGGCGAAGGCCAAAGAACAGGGCCGCGAGGTCGTCGTTGGTCGATTCCCTTACGCGGCGCTCGGCAAGGCAATTGCGATGCGCGAGACCGAAGGGTTCTTCCAGGTGGTTGCGGAGAAGGAAACCAAGCGCTTGTTGGGCGTCCAGATCGTCGGCGCCGACGCGTCGAGCCTGATTGCCGAGGCGACGCTCGCCGTGGCAGGCGGCCTGCCGCTTGCAGCGATCGCCGATACGGTTCACGCTCATCCCACACTGCCCGAAGGGCTGATGGAAGCCGCGGCGAACGCGCTCGGCCGAGCGATTCACACCGCGAACCGCTAGGCTGAAGTTCCTGAGCCTGAAATGACGAGAGTGGCGTTGGGTTGGGGGTTC
>CAZBWD010000078.1:0-8239 GCA_964495585.1 uncultured Thermotogae bacterium | reverse complement strand
ACTGGCACCGAGTCCGGCCCGACCGTGACCTACTGCACCTTCACCGGGAACAGCGCAAGCTCCGGCGGTGGAATATACTACGATTCAGACTGTAAGCTCACTCTGGGGGCGACGATCGTGGCAAACAACCACGCGGCCAGCGGCCCGGACATCAGGGGGGGCTCGGCGACTGAACACCTCGTCTCGGCGGGTTACAACCTCGTTAGGGACCCGGGGGCTTGCACCGACTTCGGACCGACGGACCTCACCGGCGTAGACCCGAAGCTCGGGCCGCTCGCAAACAACGGCGGGCTGGTCGAGACCTGCGCCCTGCTTTCGGGCAGTCCAGCGATCGACGCCGTGCCAGCCACCGAGTTTTCCGGCGTCACCATGCAGGATGCCCGCGGCGTGGCGCGCCCACAGGGAACGGAGTGCGATATCGGGGCGTATGAGTACGAAGGACTGCAAGTCGGCGACGTGAACGGCGATGGCGTGATCAACATCCTCGACGTCCGCCTGTGCTTAGAGATCGCGTCGGGAGTGATCCCCGGGACGGCGGCGCAACGGGCGGCGGCGGACATCAATGGCGACGGGCAGGTGAGCCTCGTCGACGCGCAGCTCCTCGCCGCCTACGTGATCGGGATGACGGCGCCCTGAGCGGTGAGCGGATGGTTGGTTTGGGATGGGGAGGGAGGATCGGGGAGGATGAGGTACGAATCTCCGAAGGACGCGAGGCAGCCACGGCTCAGAGCCTGGGTGTCCCCACTACAAAAGACCACCAACCACAGGCCACGCACTCTCCTGCCCCAACTCCCCGGCAAGCTATTGATTTCCTTGGCTGGCTTGTTGTATGCTGGGGTTTGTTCGCTTCTAACCCAAGGTTATCGAACGGGACGGGTGATGTGAACGGGAGGAACAGTTCTTAGATCGGGTGGCGCCGGGGGGATACCTCCCGGCGTGTTGCTTTGCGACCCCTCTGGCGGGACAGGCGCAGGGTCACGGGAGCCAAGGAGGGCAAAGGGGATGAACGAGAGAACATGCGGGCGAGGTCGAGCCATAGCTCTCCTTACTCTGTTGATCGTGGGGCTCGCCGTGGGAAGCGTCGCCGGGCAGGCTGCCGTGATCTACGTGGACGTCAACGCGACCGGCACACCACATAACGGGACTACATGGACCAACGCGTACACCGATCTGCAAGCCGCGCTCGGTGTGGCGGCGAGCGGCGATCAGATCTGGGTCGCGGCGGGGACCTACACTCCTGGCGCCACGCAGACGAGCTCGTTCGCCCTCAAGAACGGCGTGGCGCTCTACGGCGGGTATCCTACCGGCGGTGGCTCGCGCGACGTGGCGGCCAACGTCACCGTGTTGAGCGGTGACGTCGATCGCAATGACGCCGGCACCGGCGGGATCGACACGTCTATATTCGAGATTCAGGGAAACAACGCCTACCACGTCGTCACGAGCGAAAACAACGCCGCCTCAACCGTTCTCGACGGGTTCACGATAACTGGCGGAGATGCCGACAAGCCGGGTGTGCTCAACGGCGTCTACGGCGCGGGGATGATCCTCGTCGCATCGTCCGCCCAGGTCGTCGACTGTACGTTCACCGGCAATCTGGCAGACCTCTACAACGGCGGCAACGGAGGTGGGATGTATATCGACGAGGGGTCGACTCCCACGATCGAGGACTGCACCTTCCTCTCCAACGAAGCGAACTACGGCGGCGGGATGTACAACGCCGGGTATGGCACCATCGTGACGGGGTGCACATTTCTCGGAAACGTTGCGGTTGCCCTCGGCGTCGGCTCTAGCGCTCCTCCCTCAGCCCTCGGATGGGGGGGCGGAATCGCCGATGAGGGCGGAGCGTCGATCACCAATTGCACCATTTGCTGGAACGACGCGGACTACGGCGGTGGGCTCGTCGCGGACGGTGAGGTGACGAACTGCACGTTCACGGGGAACGAAGCAACCTTCTCCGGCGGCGCGATCTATGCGGAGTACGCTGACGTCTACGACTGCATCCTGTGGGGCAACGCAGGCGGCTACGGCTACGCCGAGATCGGCGTCGATACCACTTACTCGGGTGTAGCCCATGCCGAGTACTGCGTCATCGACGGGTATCCGGACTCCGTACAGACCGCTTCTGGCAGTTCATACTCCCACATCATCGCCGCCGATCCGAAGCTCGGCGTGCTCGGGAACTACGGCGGGCCGACAGAGACGATCCCGATCGAGTCCGGATCTTCGGCGATCGACGCGGCTGTTTATCCAAGCGGCGTGTCGCAGCCGCCTACGGACCAGCGAGGCGTAACCCGGCCGCAGGGCACGGCGTGCGACATCGGCGCGTACGAATCGTCCTTTTCTTCAGCACCTGCCGTGGGGGATGTGAACAGCGACGGTGTCATCAACATCCTCGACGTGCGGCTGTGCCTGCAGATCGCGCTCGGAGTGATCCCCGGGACAGCGGCGCAACGGTCAGCAGCGGACATGAACGGCGACGGGCAGGTCACGCTCGCCGACGCGCAGCTCCTCGCCGATTACGTGATCGGGCTCGGGACAACGCGATAACCCGTCCGCAAAAAAAGGGTTTGGGAGGAAGCGGGGAGAGAGGTCGACGGCATAAGGAGGGACCAATGAGGGCAAAGGGGCGGCTCATCCTGATCGGCTTGCTCGCTGCGGCGCTGGCGGTGAGCCTGTTTGGGTGCATGGGAAACTGGTTCACGCAGACGCAGAAGGCGTCGCTCATCATCGGCGACCCCGTCGTCAGCGGCGCGACAGGGACGATCCTCGTCTCGGTGACGAGCATGCCCGACAAGGGCCTTGCCTCGCTCGCCGTCGAGACGGGCGGCGTGACGCTGCCCAAGACCAAGGTCGCGGTCGTCCAGGTCACCGGGCTCAATGGGTTCACCGTCCTCGCCCAGGACTACAATCCCTTGACCGGCGACGTCCGCTTCGTCATCGCCAACGCCAACGCCGGCAGCGTCGGCGGCACCGTCGCCCAGATCACGTTCACCGCTCTCGGATTAGTCGCGGCAACCGACGTGGTCACGAACAGCTCGGACATCCAGCTCGGCAGCGCCGACAACACGCTGATCACGAACTGGCAGCTCGTCGCCGGCAAGGCGTACTACGCGAAATAAGGAGGGAAGAGACATGACAAGAAAGATCCTACTCGTTGGCGCAGTTGCTCTCGTTCTCTCCGGCTTGGCCGTCCTCGCCGCCTCACCGTTCTCCGGCTCGTGGGACGCCGCCCTCGCCGTCTCCCCCGCCACCCTCTCCTTCTCCCAGTTCTCCTCCGTCCTCACCGTCGACTACACCCTCGGCGCGTTCACCACCACGAGCGACTCCGAGGTCTACCTCGCCGGCTTCATCTGGCAGGGGTTCGGCATAACAGGGAGCCTCGGCGGGTTCACCGTCCAGGGCGACGTCCTCTTCGGTCCGTCCACCGCAAGCTTCCTCTACGACCAGTTGATTGTCACGACAAACATCGCGGGGATCGACCTTGGCCTCTACGCCGCCCAGCTCTCCGGCGACGTCCTCGGCGGCCCCGCCGACGGCGCTGTCCTCCGCATCGCCGGCTCCATCGGCTCACTAGAGGTCGTCAACTGCTTCGAGATGGGGGCGCGGATTAAGGACGCCGACTACCACGGCATCACCATCGTCCACGCCTCGACCGGCCTCTCCAAGACCTACATCACCAACCCGCTCGTCCCCGGCCAGGGGTTCACCGGCGACAAGCTGACCGTCTCCGGCTGGTCGTTCGCCTGCCTGTCCGACGGCTCGGCGTCGCTGTACATGACCGACCAGGGGCTCGACTCGCTCGAGCTTGACCTCACCGGGATCAAGACGGGGCTCTCGTGGCTCACCCTTGACCTCGCGCTCACCTTCGAGCTTCAGACCAAGGCGGTCGTTCTCACTCCGACGCTCAACCTTGGCACCGCCGCCTGCATCGTCCCCTACCTCGACGTGCGCACCCCCGCCGCTGACAACACCCTCTCCCCCGGTCTAAGCTCGATTACCGGGATCTCGCTCGACGGCCTGTCCATCACCTACACCGCGGGAAACGTCACCCTCAGAGACCTCACCGTGCTCGACACCGGCCGCTACGCGATCACCACCGAGGACTACGGCAGCCGCATCGAGTCCTACGCCGACGCCTTGGCGAACGGCGACCAGACCTACCCCGACTACTGGGAGCTCCTCTCCCTCGCTGTCTCCACGAGCGGCTGCTGCGGCGGCACAGCGACCTTCCTCGTCAACACCTACTTCACGCACAACACCACCGGGCTGCTCCATGCCACGTCGGCTTTGCCCGAGAGCCGGCCGATGGGACTCGCCCCCTCGTTCGGCAATCTCTTCGGCTGGGGGATGACGCACATCGAGGCGAGCCTGCCCGTGAACCACGCGCTGTCGTTCACCGCTCTGTTCGAAGTGAGCACCACCGGCATCGACCAGGTGGGAGGAGGGATTAACCTGACCTGGTAAGACGGCCGCACCGATGCAAGTCGAAACCGGGATGGTGATGATGACCCAAGAGAAGGGGGGTTAAACCCATTTTATGTGTGTGCCGTTGAAAGAGAAGCGATTCGCCGTGGTGGGTGTCACAGCAGCACTCGTTGTGGCGCTCTTCGCCGTGGTCGCCCTTGCCTCGACCGGGGAGATCTACTTCTCCTTGGACAAGAACGGGCAGAGCCGAGTCACGAACGTGAACGAAGGACAAGAGATCTGGATCTGCGTCTACGATCCGGACCAGAACATCAACTGCGATCTTCGGGACAAGATCTGGACGGACATCAAGGTCTTCGACCCGAAGACCGGCGCGACCATCGTCTGGAACAGCTACGACAAAAGCGGAAATCTCCACTACAAGGGCCGCGACGGCAGCACGACGAAGGGGAACTACCTGGAGGAGACGGGGGCCGGCACGGGGCTCTTCGTCAGCAACACCCCGTTTCGGATCGGTGCGCGTGAGAACCCGAGCGTGCCCGAGAAGAACACCCACGTGGTCGGGCTGCTCGATAGCAGCAACAACCCGATCGACTTCCAGTGGGGAAACTACTTCTACGTTGCGGGCATCCGTGGTTGGTTCGGCGCGGATGACACACACTTCGATAACTTGGTTTTCACCCCTGGCTTGATGGATCCAGTTCCGGGCGGTGGACCGATCCTTCCCTCGCAGCTCAAACCCAGCCTTCCGCTTGCGCCGGCCGACCACTGGCTCGTTGGCCGGTTCCAGAATCAGGACACCCTGGTGGGGATGTATCAGGACCCGGTGGACCCGGGCGACGTCGCGGTCACACTGGCGAAGATCGCGAGCACCCAAGCGACGATCGCCTGGGACCGGTCGGTGTACAAGGACCAGCATGAGACCGCCACGATCACGGTTACCGACCCCGACGAGAACCTGAACTCGAACGCCGTGGAGTACGTGCCGGTGTTCCTGATCGTCAACCCCGGCTCGTGGAACGTCAGCGCCGGAAGCGCGGTCAACGACTTCGCGACGCTTGAGGCGAGCGGCGGTGTTGTGCCCAACGGGTCGGCCACCGGCGTCCCGCTCGCGCAACCGATCCGCTGGTACAACATCTACAACGGCGGCGCATCGCAAAAGACCGGTTTCGTGTACCCCAGCAACAGCCAGCCGCGTTCGACCGGCGCGTACTACATTCAATACCCCACGAAGATCTCCAGCCCGGACAACGTCACCCTCTTTTCGACCGTGGATCCGAACGGCTACTGCCGCGTGATGTTCTACGCCCAGGAGACCGGCCCGAACACGGGCGTCTTCCAGCTCAATCTCAATGACATCGCCACGGACCTCGGCTTCACCACGCTCCACGTCCATGACACGCTGGTTGCTTACTACATGGATCCCAACGATCCCGGCGACTTCCACATCGCCACGGCCGCGATCGAGTCGAGCGTTGCATCACCGATCAGCTTCACCGACGCGCAGCGGGCACCGAAGCCGAACTACTGGTTGGGACGGGATCCGATCTACGTGCAGGTGAACGATCCCGATGCGAACCTCACCGCGTGCTGTCCCAACCAGGTGATGGTGCAGGTATGTGATCCGCACGGCGAGGACGACCTGGAATGGCTGACCGCCGATGAGACGAGCGCGAATTCACCGATCTTCTTCACCGACGCTGGGACGCCGCTCCTCCCGGTGTGGGACGCGCTCGGCGCGGGGTTGTCGACCCGAACCGGCGGCTACCAGCTCGTGACCGGCAACCAGAAGCTCGAGGCATTCAGCGGCGACACCGTCTATGCCCGGTACAACGCCGTGTCCTATGCGATGCCGAGCATCCCCTCAGCCCAGACAGCGTCGCTTTTGGTCAGCGATCCGGTCGTCACCACAGGCCATGGGACGGTCGTGATCTCGGTCGACGGGATGCCGGGCGGTGGCCTGGCCTCGATGGCCGTGCAGTCCGGTGGCGTGACGTACAACACGAGCAAGATCAGCGCAGTGACAGTGGTTCCTCTGAGTGGTTTTGTCGTGCTCGCTGAGAGCTTCGTGGCGGGATCGGGCAAATTCGTCATCGCCAACGCGTTCGGCGGCGTAACCACGGGGCCCGTGGCGAGCCTGGTGTTCACGGTGAGCGGCTCGGTCACCTCGAGCGACATTCATCTCGTCGATCACACGAATATCAGCCTGGGAAGCGCGCAGAACACGCTCATCACCAGCTGGAAGCTCGAGACCGGGCAGCAGGCGTTGTTCTCCGGCGTGGGCGTCATCAGCCAGGCCCGCGTCCCTGGCGACGTGTCGTTCGCGCAGATGCAGGTGAACGACACGCAGGTCACCGACGGCTCGAAGACGAACATGTACTTCCTCGACCGTCAGGGGAACCGCGTGTCCGGGTACGCCAGCTCCGACTGCGTGTTCGTCGAGGTGGTCGATCCGGATAAGAACGGGGATTCGTACCGGCGCGAGCGGATCTCCGGCTTCTGGGACGGCGGGCAGAACTTCCCGTTCGGACCGCTGCCGCTCAACCCGTTCAACAACGGCGCGACGCCGACGAACCCGCAGGCGAACCCCGTGAACGCGCTTCTGGGGGACATGAACATCTTCGGCAACTCGCCCAGGCTCCCCGCTTTAAGTTATCCAAGCGGGTACAACGCCGCCGACTACGGCGCGCCGATGCTCTACGTCCTGAACCCGCGCAGCGGCCGCTGGGCGGCAATCGATCTGTTGGAAACCGGTGTCGCCACCGGCGACTTCGTGTCGGTGACCTGCATCGATCTTGAAAGCGACTACACGCAGGTGCCGACGCTGGACGCGCGGCCCGGCGACACCCTTATCGCGGTGTACGAGGATCCGGCGAACCACAGCGACTCGGCGTGGATCCCGATCAAGGTCGGGATGGGCGGGGCGTCGTCCGGCCATTCGACCGCCACCTTCTGCGACGCGCAGGGGAATGCGGTGAGCTCCTACAGCCTGTCCGACAACGCGTACGTGAAGGTCGTGGACCCGTCGCACGCCGGCGCATCGAAGCTCCAGAGTGCCGTATCGATCAGCGGGAAGGCGTACGACCTCGCGCCGCTTGCCGGTGCTTCATCGGATACCTTTATCACGCCCGCGATCTCGATCGCAGATCTCGGTGGGGCAGCCGGTGATACGCTCACCGCGACCTACACGGACCCGGCGAATCCCGCGAACACGGCCACAGCTACAGTGACGGTGACTGCCGCGGCGCTCGAGGTGACGGACTTCTACGCTGGACCCAATCCGTTCTCGACCACGGTTGTCTTCGCCTATCACGGCTCGGGGATCGCGAGCGACTTTTCGGTCTCCGTGTACGACCTCTCCGGGCACCTGGTGTGGTCGGACCAGGAGACGAACACGACGAAGGTCACGTGGGATGGCACGAACTCAAGCGGCCAGGCGCTGGCCAACGGTCCGTACATCTACGTGGTGATGGCAACGGACGGGACGAACACCTTCCACGGGAAGGGGATCGTGTTTATCAGGAAGTAGCGACAAGCAAGGGTAATAATGGGAGAGGTGGAGCCACCAGCGGGACAAATGGATGCCGCCCAGGTGGGCGGTCCCAGTTCACGAAATCCGTCCAATCTAAATGCTCAAGTTGCCGACCTTTGAGCGCGTTGGGACTAGTACTTGCTTGCGTAAGTAAGCGCCATGCCGGACTGCGGCTAGAGCCGACAGCGGACCTCAAACCGCGTTCCGCGATTTTAGCCCGCTAAGTACTAGTGTTCTGTCACGTCTGAAAAGTCGGGTATAGCCGCGTTAGCTTGATGCGGG
>CAZBWD010000077.1:852-8259 GCA_964495585.1 uncultured Thermotogae bacterium | reverse complement strand
TTCGAGGACCTGCCCGACGACTGGGTGTGCCCTGAGTGCGGCGTCGGCAAGGACCTGTTCGAGAAGGAGACCTGAGATGACCGAGAGCGAGTTCAAGATGTTCTGCTACCAGTGCTCGCAGACGGCGCGCGGGACGGGCTGCACGGTGCAGGGGGTCTGCGGCAAGCTCCCGACCGTCGCTCGGCTGCAGGACAATCTCATCCTTTCGAGCAAAGGGATGGCCGCCTACCTCTACCACGCGCGAGAGCTCGGGTCCACGGATCCACAGATCGACGCGTTCCTCGAGCGCGCGTTCTACGCGACGTTCACCAACGTGAACTTCGACGCGGGGGAGTTCGTCCGCCTGGCGGTCGAGTCGGGAGAGATGGCGCTTCGAACGATGCGGCTCTTGAAGAAAGCGCACATCGAGACCTACGGGGAGCCGAGCCCGACAACGGTCCGGACCGGGACGGTCAAGGGCCGGGGGATCGTCGTCACCGGCCACGGTCTGAAGGCGCTTTCCGCTCTACTCGAACAGACCAAAGGCACGGGGATCAACGTCTATACCCACTCCGAGATGCTCCCCGCCCACGGCTACCCGAAGCTCAACAAGTACGACCACCTCGCGGGCAACCTCGGCAAGGCGTGGTTCGATCAGAAGGCCCTCTTCTCCCGTTATCCCGTGGCGATCCTCGGCACGTCGAACTGCGTGCTCATCCCGAAGGACGACTACCGCGACCGGATGTTCACCACCGGACCGGCGAGGCTCCCTGGGGTGACGCACATCCCGGACTACGACTACACGCCGGTGATCGAGAAGGTCCGCACACTGCCTGAGTTGCCTGAGGAGCCAGGCGAGGTGACCCTGACCACGGGGTTCTCGCTCTCCACGGTGCTCTCCCTGGCCGACAAGATCAAGGCGCTCGTGGAGGCCGGGAAGATCCGGCACTTCTTCCTCGTCGGCGGCTGCGACTCCCCTCACCGCAAGGCCAGCTATTACCGGGAGTTCGTGAAGCGGCTGCCGAAGGACACCGTCGTCCTCACGCTCGCCTGCGGCAAGTTCCGGGTGAACGACCTCGACCTCGGGGAGATCGAGGGGATCCCGCGGCTGATCGACCTCGGCCAGTGCAACGACTCCATCGTCGCGGTCGACATCGCCCTCGCCCTTTCGAAGCTGTTCGGCGTGGGGGTCAACGAGCTGCCGCTCACCCTGGTCCTCTCCTGGATGGAGCAGAAGGCGGTCACCATCCTGTGGGGGCTCCTCTCCCTGGGGATCAAGGGGATCGTCCTCGGCCCGATCCTGCCGGCGTGGGTGAACGACGAGATCCTGGACGTGCTTCAGAAGCGCTATGACCTGCGGCTGATCGACGATCCGCAGGAGGACATCGATCGCATCCTGGGAGGAACGAAATGAGCGTACACAAGATAACAGAGGGGATCACCCGCTTCGGTGCCCAGGACTTCGACCGGCGGCTGTTCGACGAGCTGATCCCGCTGCCGGATGGGACGAGCTACAACGCCTACCTCGTCGAGGGCGCGCAGAAGACCGCGCTCATCGACACCGTCGATCCGCGGAAGGAAGACGCCCTCGCGGCGCGGCTCGCGTCGACCGACCGCCTCGACTACCTCGTCACTCAGCACGTGGAGCAGGACCACTCCGGCTCGATCCCGCTCGTTCTCGAGCGGTTCCCTGCAGCGACGATCCTCACCACGCCGAAGGCGAAACCGATGATCGTCGACCACCTCCACGTCGCGGAGGACCGGATCCGCACCGTAGAGGACGGGGAGACCGTCTCGCTGGGCGGCCGGACCCTCGAGTTCCTCCACACCCCGTGGGTCCACTGGCCGGAGACGATGCTCACCTACCTGCGCGAGGAGCGCCTCCTGTTCACCTGCGACTTCCTGGGATCGCACCTGGCGACGACCGAGCTTTACGGCCCGGGACGGGAGCGGGTCTACGAGGCAGCGAAGCGCTACTACGCGGAGATCATGATGCCGTTCCGCACGACGATCGAGGGGCACCTCGAGCGGCTGTCGCACGTTGACATCGCGACGATCGCCCCCAGCCACGGCCCGGTCCACGACGACCCGGCGTTCATCCTCGACGCCTACCGCCGGTGGGTCCTCGGACCGCCGGAGAACCTCGTCATCCTGCCCTACGTCTCGATGCACGGAAGCACCGCGCTCATGGTCGACCACCTGATCGAGGCGCTCGGCCAGCGCGGGGTGCGGGTGGAGCCGTTCAACCTGACGGTCACCGACCTGGGGAAACTGGCGATCACGCTGGTCGACGCGGCGACGGTCTTGTTCGCCACCCCGACCCTGCTCTCCGGCCCCCACCCGAGCGTCCTCTCCGCCGCCTACCTCATCGCCGCCCTGCGGCCGAAGCTCCGGCACGCGGCGATCGTCGCCTCCTACGGCTGGGCCGGGAAGGCGACCAAGCGGCTGACCGACCTCGTGAAGACCCTCAGGGTGGAGTGGCTCGATCCGGTCAAGGTGAAGGGGCAGCCCCGCAAGGCGGACTACGAGGCGCTCGACCGGCTCGCCGAGGCGATCACCGCCCGCCATGCGGCGCTCGAGAAGGGAGGGTGAGGTGCCCACGGAAGCCGCGCAGCACGGCCCCGACCTCTCCATCCTCATCGCCGGCGCGGCCGGGGAGGGAATCCAGGCGATCGGCGCCGTCGCCGCCCAGACGATCCTCGCGCACGGGTACCCCGTCTTCACGCACCAGGAGTTCGAATCGAGGATCCGCGGCGGTTTCAGCGGCTACCGGTTGCGGGTGGGAGGACGAAGCGCCCCCAAGGAGGAGGTCGACCTCCTCCTCGCGCTCAACCCCAAAGCGAAGGAGCACTACCGAAGCGCCCTGCAAGACGGAGGCCTCCTTATCTCCGAGGATGGAACCGGGCCGGGAGAGGTGGCCGTGCCGTTCCGGCGGACCGCCAAGGAGCGGTTCGGCGGAGAGATCTACGCCAACACTCTCGCCGCCGGGGCGCTCGTCGCCACCCTGGGGATCGACCTCGAAACCCTGCTTACGGTTCTGCGGCAGGCGTTCGCCAAGGCCGATGAGCCCGTCCGCGAGGCGAACCTCGCCGCGGCCCGCGCCGGCTACGAGCAGCTCGAGGAACGCCCACCGCTCGTGTCGCTACCGGCCCGCAACGCCAGCCACACCCACCTCTCCGCCCATGAGGCGATCCCGCTTGCCGCGGCGTACGCCGGCTGCCGGTTCATCGCCGCCTACCCGATGTCCCCATCGACGGGGATCATCACCGAACTCGCGAGGGACGAGGGGCTCGGCGTGCTCGCCGAACAGGCGGAGGACGAGATCGCCGCGGTGAACCTGGCGATCGGCGCGAGCTACGCCGGCGCCCGCGCGATGACCGCGACCTCGGGGGGCGGGTTCGCGCTGATGGTGGAATCGCTCTCTCTCGCGGGAATGAGCGAGACCCCGCTCGTGATCGTGCTGGCGCAGCGGCCGGGACCGGCGACCGGGCTGGCGACGCGGACCGCCCAGGAGGACCTCCTGTTCGCGATCCACGCCGGGCACGGGGAGTTCCCCAAAGCGGTTCTCGCCCCGGCCGACGCGAAGGACGCGTTCGCAAAAACGCTTCGGGCGCTCGCGCTCGCGGCCCGCTTCCAGATCCCGGTGATCCTGCTCACCGACCAGTTCCTCGCCGACGGCAGCTTCTCCTACGACGATTTCCCGGTCGGCCCGCAGCCGGTGGTGGATGATTTCGCCGATCCGAAGAGTATCACCGAGTACCACCGCTACGCCCTCACCGCCGATGGGATCTCGCCGCGGCTCTACCCCGGCCAGTCGTCGCACCCCGTCCGCGCGGACAGCCACACGCACGACGGAATCGGTGACCTGACCGAGGACCTGGCGACGATTCGGCCGGCGATGGTCCGCAAGCAGCTCGCCAAGCTCGCCGCATTGCGCGGCGCGATCGCGCCGCCCGAGGCGGTCCACCTCGACGACTCCGAAGAGGTCCTCATCGGCTGGGGATCGACCCGCGGCGCGATCGACGAGGCGGTGGACGACCTGCGAAGCCAGGGACGCCGGATCGGGCGGATCCACTTCACCGAACTGTGGCCGCTTCCCGACTACCGCTTCCCAGAGGGCAAGAAGTACTTCACCGTCGAGGGGAACGCCACCGGCCAGCTCGCCGACCTCTTGTCCGCCGGGTACGGGCTGCGCGTCGCCGGGAGGATCGGACGGTTCGACGGGCTGCCGCTCACCGCGGCCCACGTGAAAGGAGGACTCGATGACGCGGCTTGAGGACTACCGTTCGACAGCGGAGAACCAGTGGTGCCCGGGATGCGCGAACTTCGGGATCCTGACGGCGCTCAGGCGGGCGCTCGTCTCCCTCGGCCGGGCGCCGCACGAGGTCTGCCTGGTGTCGGGAATCGGTCAGGCCGCGAAGCTGCCCCATTACAACACGAGCTGCAACCTGTTCAACGGCCTGCACGGCCGCGCGATCCCCGTGGCGACCGGGATCCGGGTCGCGCAGCCGAAGCTCACGGTAATCGGGACGACCGGCGACGGGGACGCCTACGGCGAGGGGGGAAACCACCTGCTGCACGCCCTGCGTCGCAACCCCGACATCACGGTCGTCGTGCACAACAACCTGATCTACGCCCTGACCAAGGGGCAGGCCTCGCCGACCACCCCGCTGGGCGAGCGGACCCGCCTGCAGTTCTCCGGCGTGAGCTTCGAGCCGATCCAGATGCTCGCCACGGCGATCGTGCACCAGGCGCCGTTCGTCGCCCGCGGCTTCGCCGGGGACGTCGATGGACTGAGCGACCTCCTCGCCCGGGCGATCGGCCACCGCGGCCTCTCGCTCGTCGAGGTGATCCAGCCCTGCATCATCTGGGGGGCGCACCTCGTCGATTGGTACCGGGAGCGGACGGAGAAGCTGCCGGACGGCCATGACCCACACGACCGGGAGGCGGCGCTTTCTGCGGCAATGCCGGACCCAGGACGGTTCCCGGTCGGGGTCCTCTACGAGGGCCCACCGCGGCCGGTGTTCGCCGAAGAGTTCACGGAGAAGACGCAAAGCCAACCGTTCGCGGCGCTTCGTTCGATCGGCACCGAAGTGATCGAAGAGCGGTTCGCACGGCTGACGTGGCCGGCACAGTCGCACAAAGGAGGACGGTCATGAGCACCATCGAAGTGGGCACAAAGGCGCCGGGGTTCACCCTCAAGGACCAGCACGGCAAGCCGATGGACCTCGAGGGGACCCGTGGGAAAAGGGTGATCCTCTCCTTCCACCCGCTCGCCTTCACGCGGGTCTGCACGCGCCAGATGCAGGATCTCGAGAAGCACCGCGCGGCGTTCGCGAAGCACGGCGCCGTCGCCTTCGGGCTGAGCGTCGACTCGGTCCCCTGCAAGCACGCCTGGGCGAAGGAGATCGGCGTCAGGCAGACGCTTCTCGTCTCCGATTTCTGGCCGCACGGCGGTGTCGCGAAGCGCCTGGGGATCTTTCGCGAGGCCGACGGCTTCTCCGAGCGGGCGGTCATCCTGCTCGACGAGCAGGGGATCGTCCGCTTCACCAAGGTCTATCCGATCGGTGAGGTCCCCGACATGGGGGAGATCATGAAAGAACTGGGAGAGGCAGAAAGCTAGATGGGCAGTGAAGCGTGGAAGAGATCGGGATTGCCGTTTTCCGAGAGACCGCACGCGCAATCATGCCGGGCGTAAGATGGAACGGCTATCGATATTCAGGCTAGAGGAGAGCGTATGCGATGCAGATGCTGAACGTGGATGAGGTATTCGAAATGGCGGAACAGATAGAGAGAAACGGCGCCGACTTCTACAAACGCGCGGCCGATGCGGCGCCAGACGAGCACCTGCGCAAGCTCTTCCTCGATCTGTCGAAGATGGAATGCGAGCACGAGCGGACCTTCGCCCGGATGAGAAAGGAGCAAACGGCGGTGCCGCCTTCCTATGACCCGGGCGGTGAGGCCGCACGTTACCTGCGGCGGTTCGCCGACGGACACGTGTTCGACGTCAACGCCGGTTCCAGCACGGAGATCGCCGGGCTCAGCCTTACCGAGATCCTGGAGTACGCGATCGGCCTGGAGAAGGATTCAATCGCGTTTTACGTCGGACTGCGGGACCTCGTGCGAAGGGACGCGGAGAAGAAAGAGATCGCGAAGATCATCCGCGAGGAGATGAGTCACATCACCTACTTGAGCGGCGAACTCGCCAGCAGCAAACGGTGAAGAGCCGGATCAACGCAAGACCGAGGATAGGAACAGACGCGATGACTGTTGTCTGCATCTTGAACTGGATCGAAACAGGAGGTAAGTATGCGTCCGATGACGGAGGGAAACCTGAAAGAGGCGTTCGCCGGCGAGTCGCAGGCGCACATGCGCTACGCGATCTTCGCCCAGAACGCGGAGAAGGAAGGCCGCAAGAACCTGGCACGACTCTTCCGCGCGATCTCCTACGCGGAGATGGTCCACGCGACCAACCACTACCGCGAGCTCGGCCAGATCAAGGACGCCGCCGGTAATCTGCAGACCTGCATCGACGGCGAGAACTACGAGGTGGAAGAGATGTACCCCGCCTTCCACGCGGTGGCGCAGCTGCAGGGCGAGTCGGGCGCGGTGCGCTCCACGCACTACGCCCTGCAGGCGGAGAAGATCCACTCCAAGATGTACACCGACGCCAAGAAGACGATCGGGACGAAGAACGACATCGAGATCGGCGAGGTGTTTATCTGCCCGGTCTGCGGCTTCACCGTGGAGGGGGAGGCCCCGGATGTGTGCCCGGTCTGTGGGGCGCGCAAGGACAGCTTCAAGCGATTCTAGAACAAGGAGGAGCGATGAGACTGGGAGAGCTGATCAAGACTGAGAAACAGGAAGGAAAGGAGAAGCACGTCCCGGTGATCGAACTCGTCACGTGCCCCGACTGCGGGGAGAAGGTCGTCAAGATCACCGTCGGGAAGGAGGTCCCGCACCCGAACACGATCGAACACCACATCAAGTGGATCGCCCTGTTCGGGGTGAAGGCCGGCCTGGCGGTGCACATCGCGACCTTCGACCTGGGGCCGACCTACGGGGTCCCGACCGTGGTGACGCACGCTCATCTCGGCGACTTCAGCGAACTGGTCGCGATCGAGTACTGCAACATCCACGGCCTGTGGGAGAGCTCACTCAAACTGTAAGGAGGTGACCGGCATGGCACAACAGGGAAAGACCTACGTCTGCGACATCTGCGGACAAGAGGTAAAGGTGACGAAGGCGGGAGGCGGGACGCTCGTCTGCTGCGACCAGCCGATGCGCGTCAAGGCATGACGGACGCAGCCCCGCTTCGATAGGACGCCGGGCCCTGTCTCCTACCGGCAGGGCCCGGTCCGATGCCCTACCCCGCGCGCAGAAGAAGGACGCTTCATCCAAAGGGGAAAAACGATGCGCTTCCGGAGA
>CAZBWD010000077.1:0-842 GCA_964495585.1 uncultured Thermotogae bacterium | reverse complement strand
CATGAGGGAGGAACGGTGTGCCGGCGCGACCTCCTCGGGCGTTACACCGTCCTCTACTTCTATCCCAGAGCGAACACCCCGGGCTGCACCCGGGAGGCGCTCGACTTCACGCACGCGCTCCCCGAGTTCGAGCGCCTGGGCGCCTGTGTGTTGGGGGTCTCTCCCGACAGCTGCGAGGTCCAGGCGAGGTTCGTCGTGGGACGGCACCTTGCGGTGACGATGCTCTCCGATCCAAACCACCGCCTCGCCCGGACCCTCGGGGCAGTCAAGGACGCCGGGGGGATCCTCCGCTCGACGTTCCTCATCGACCGGGCGGGCGCCGTGCGCTGGGCGTGGCGCAGGGTCAAGGTTCCCGGCCACGTCGAGGAGGTCCTCGCCACGGTCGAGGAACTGCGCACGGCCGATGCGGAGATCCTCCCCGTCATCGAGGCGCGGCGCGCGAAGCGGGCCCTGTCCGCCGACCCGGTAACCCCTCAGGAGATCGACACGCTGATCCGCGCGGCGCACCTCGCCCCGTCGTGCTTCAACAACCAGCCGTGGCGGTTCGTGGTCGTCGATGACCTAAAGACGCTGCCTGCGGGTCAAGGAGGCGCTGTCCGGGGAAAACTACTGGGCTGGACCCGCTCCGGTGATCCTCGCCCTGTTCTCCCGGAAGGATCTCGACTGCCAGCTCTCCGACGGGCGGGACTACTTCCTGTTCGGCTGCGGGATGGCCGTCTCGAACCTGATGCTCCAGGCGACCGCGATGGAGCTCGTCGCCCACCCGATCGCCGGCTACGACCCGCTCAGGGTTAAGCAGGCCCTCGGCGCCCCCACCGACCATACGCTGATCACCCTCATGA
>CAZBWD010000076.1:0-8366 GCA_964495585.1 uncultured Thermotogae bacterium | reverse complement strand
CGAACTGCGCGACCTGCTCGTCGGCGAGGCCGGTGGGGGCGTCCTGCGACACCACGACCACATCCACGTCCTCGTCGGCGGCGGCATCGATGCACGGCGGATATGTCTCCTCCACGTACCCCGTGCCCCAGGCATCCAGCGGATTGGAGGTGTCGGCGTACTCCGGCAAGACCTCGGAGAATGCCGCCTGCGCCACTTGCGACCACGGCGGAAATTCGAGGGGCAAGCCCTCGGCCAGGTCGCCGATCAAGCTGATCTCTCCCCCAGAGACCGTGAGCATGCCGACGCGCCGTCCTCTTGGAAGGGTCTCCCCGATACAGGCGAAGGCATCGGCCGTCTCCAGCATCTCGTCAAGGTCCGCCGCGCGGATCACGCCGTGCTTGCGGAAGGCCGCGTCGTACACGGCATCGGATCCGGCAAGCGCCCCGGTGTGGGCGAGCGTTGCCTGCTGCGCCATCGCCGAACGTCCGACCTTGAGGACGATGATCGGCTTTCCCAGGCGGCGCGCTTTCTCCGCCGCTTCGATGAAGCGTTGTGGTCGACGGAGCTGCTCAATGAATGCAAGGATCACCTGCGTCTGCGGGTCATCGAGCAGGAAGTCGATGTAGTCCGTTGCGTCGAGCACCGCCTCGTTGCCGCTAGAGATGATGGCTCGGAACCCGACGCCGCGGGCGCTGTTCACGAGGGCAAGCGCGATCGATCCGCTCTGTACGACGGCACTCACCACTCCCGGGGCAAGCGACGGCGAGAGCGGAGCGCTGAAGAGGCCGCAGTGCGACGCCGGGTCGACGTAACCCACGCAGTTCGGCCCGCAAAACGCGATCCCGTTCCGCGCGCAAATCGCCGAGATTTTCTCTTGGAGGTCCCTCCCCCGCGCATCGGCCTCGGCGAACCCACTCGCGAACGCCCACGCGCCCCGAACACCGACCCTAGCTGCCTCCTCGAGAAGCCGTGGAACATGCGTGCGGCCGAGGAGGATCGCCACCGTGTCCGGAGCCATGCCAGCGTGGCTTGCCTCGGCAAGGGACGGGAAGCAACGGCGGCCCTGCACGACGTCGTACTTCGGGTTGATCGGGATGAGGGTCCCCTGGTACTCGAGCCGCACGAGGTTATCAATGACCTGGCGCCCGGGCCCGGGTCGATCGGAGGCGCCGACCACGGCGATCGAGGCGGGCTCAAGCAGGGAACGCAGGTTCTCCGCGGGGTGTGTCATGTCTGTGCACCGGTCCCCCAAACCGGGGTCCGCCACTGCGGGTGCGTTTGATCCTGCCCACGCACGATCGCCGCGTAGGTCTTTCGAACCCGATCGGTGATCGGCCCGGGTTTTCCGTTGGCGACCACGAGTCGATCGACCGAACGGACGGGCATGATCTCCCATCCCGTCCCCAGGAAGAAGACCTCGTCCGCCACGTAAAGCTCGGTGCGGTCGATCGGCCGCTCGATGAACGGGATGTCAAGCATCTCCTTCGCCACATGCGCCACCGTGTCCCGCGTGATGCTCTCGAGGATGCTGCTTGTCACCGGCGGGGTGATCAGAGCACCGTCGCGCACCACGGCGAGACAGGCGCCGGGGCCTTCGGTCAGTTTCCCCTGCGCGTCAAGAAGGATCGGCCAATCGTATCCATTGACCGTCGCCTCCATCGCGGCGAGGCGGCCGTTGTGGTAGTTTGAAAAGCACTTGAGCCGCGGCGGAAGCACGTTATCGGAGATGCGAGTCCAGGAACTGATACACACGTCGATGGCGTGGTCCGGGTCCCGGTACGAAGTGAACGGCCACGAGTCGATGATCAGCTCGGTCGGCTTCCCGGGGACCGCCTGCAGGAGCTCGCGCACGATCCCCGCCTGGAAGACGTATGGACGCACGTAGACGTCTTGGCGATACTTGTTTGCGTGCAGAAGGTCGAGGATCGCCGCTTGGATATCGGGGGCGGAGTAGTCGAAGCCGTAGCGAACCATCCGGATCGAGGCGAGAAACCGCTTCACGTGCTCAGCAAGCCGGAAAACGAAGAGCTCCTGCGCCGTCTCATCCCAGTAGGCCTTGATTCCCTCGAAGATCCCGGCGACCGACGCGTGTCCCACGGCATTGACGTGGATCGTGGCATCCTGCCAGGGAACGAGATCGCCGTTTCGCCAGATGTAGGTCGCGAGATCGTCCGAGTAGATGGCCATCCGCATCCTCCTAGAAAGGGAAGATCCCGACATCTTGAGGAATCGTTTGTGGATGGCTGTCAAAGCCGGGAGTGTGCTGACGTACCGCAAGAGGGAAGCGTTCACTATGCTGGCACATGAATTCCATTTTAGTCCAGCCTAGGGGCCCTGTCAAGCGCGTGGCATGCACCAGCTGGGGCAACGGTGAGGAAAGTTTGACGTACGTTCCCTCCGCAATCAAGACGAGCGTGATCACCCTGCACGGAGCGCTTCAGGTTGCGGAACAGGAAGACCTTCTCCACAATACGGAATGAGGAGTTACGTCGTCTTTCTGAAACAGGAGGCATCATGCGCAAGAGGCTCGCCGTTTCCGCTCCCATCACCTTCTTCTACTATCAGGATCTGGCCAGGGCGGCCCGGTTCTACGAGGAGACCCTTGGTCTGGAGGTCGTCGAGGATCAGGGGTGGGCGAAGCTGTACCGCGTCTCCAAGGGTGCGTTCTTCGGGATTGTCGATGCGGAAAGAGGGTTCCATCCAGCACGGTCCGAGAGCTCTGTCGTCCTCACCCTCGTCACCGACGACGTTGAAGGCTGGTACGTGGCACTCCACGAAGTGGGCGTGCCTTTGCTCTCGTCCATTGCGGTGCACGAAGATATCCGGGTGAAGTGCTTCTTCGTCCGCGACCCAGGCGGGTATGTCCTCGAGTTCCAGAGCTTCCTGGATCCGCAGGTCGCAAAGCGGTTCGGACAGCCGTCCGTCGCCGGGTAGGCCCGCCGACTGACGCGGTGTGCGATCGATCCAGCAGCGGGTAGAATAGCACAAACGCACCGCTTCGGGTGTTGCTGCGTTCACAACGTGACCCCGCGTTCGCCGCACGCTGGGGCGGGTCGGATGATCGAGGAGGACGCATGCTGAAGACCAACGAAGATCGTGTCGTGGAATTCGTGCTCCAGTGCCAGCCCGGACCGCCGCGGACGAAGAACCAGTGGCGGGTGGATCAGCACGGAAGCCCATTTCTTCTGCCGGCGATCGGCGGGATCACCGTCAATGTTGGCGTCGGGGACCCGGCGTTCGGCTGGGCCGGCGACCACGTCGAACCGAGCGTCAGCTGTACCGTGGATACGAACAAGCCGTTCGACCATCCGAACGTGTCGCTGCAGGTCTACGCGTGCGCCGGGAACGCGGCGCGGGTGCTCACCGGCGAGGCGAAGGGAAGCACGGGGTACGTCATCGGCCACCACGGCGGCTCCGAGCACGTCATCGCCGAATTCCCGCGTGAGGTCAAGGAACGGCTCACTTACGACGACAAGATCCTGATCCGCGGTCGCGGACAGGGCCTGAAGCTTCTCGACCACCCGGAGATCGTCCTGTTCAACCTCGATCCGGACCTCTTGAAGCGCATGGGGATCGAGGAGTCGGGCGGCAAGCTGCGGGTGCCCGTGACCACGAAGGTTCCCGCGGCCTGCATGGGCTCCGGGCTCGGCGCGTCGAACGTCTTCACCGGCGACTACGACATCATGACGAGCGACCCGGAGACCGTGAAGCAGTACGGGCTCGATAGGATCCGCTTCGGCGACTTCGTCGCGCTGCTCGACCACGACAACCGGTTCGGTCGCGCCTATCGCAAGGGAGCGGTGACGATCGGGATCGTCGTCCACAGCGACTGTCTGCTCGCCGGGCACGGTCCGGGGGTTACCACACTCCTGACCTGCGCCACGCCGCTGATCGAGCCGGTGGTCGACCCGCAGGCGAACATCGCCTTTCTGCTCGGCCACGGCACGTTCGTGGAACCGCAGGAGAAGACAAAGTAGGGCCGCACCCGGCCTCAAGTCGCTTGCCCGAGAGGAAGCGCTGCACGCTCCGTCCGACTCAGTGGGTGAGCACGCGGTAGCGATCCCCAAAGCGCGCCACCAGGTCCTCCACCGTGAACTCCTGCGGGGAGAAGTAGACCTGAAGCTCGAAGGCTGACTCGCTCTGGAACAACTCCGGGGCGACTTTCACCGTGTAGGCGCCCGGACTGACCGCGTGGGCGCTCGTGTAGACCTCCGCGAAGTTCCCCGGCTTGAACGCTACCCGCTGCCCGGCAGCATCGTACACCGTGGCCCCGATCCACTGGCCGGCCTCGTCGACAAGCCCGCAGGCGAGGTAGCCGGTGGCCGGAACGGTCACAGTATAGACCCGCTGGTCGCACCGCCCGAGGCTGAGGTCGGAGTCCGAGTTGCAGGTTGACAGCCGTCTGATCCGGTCGGTCACCTCGAACAGCACGGTGATCGAGCCCGGGGTGGCCTTCTGCGCCGGCGTGGATCCGTCCGCACCGGTCAAAGTCCAGGAGGCGAGCATCGCCTGTGCGACCGGCAGGTAGGTGTCGAACCGGTCGATCGGCGCGGCGTACGCCCAGGCGTGGAAGATGCTCTCGTCAGCCCGTGCGACGACGATCCGCCACTCCTTGAGCGTCAGCCCCTGGTAGGCGAACTGCGCGATATACCCGTCACCCTGCGGATACTGGCCGGTGGAGATACAGGCATCCCCGCCGCTTGTCACGAGCTCACACTTGTAGGCGGCGATCACCGCTTGGACGGTGTCGTACTGCCCCCCGCTTTTCGTGGAGAGGAGATTCTCGATCGTCACCGTCGCCTCGTAGGCGGACGTTCCCTTCGGACCGCTGAACACGACCGAAAACGACCGGGGCTTAGTGTAGCTCCAGTCACTGGGATACCCGATGGTGTAGCCGAACCCCGGCTCGGAGAACCGTTTGCCGAGATCCACGCCGTCGGCGAACCCCACAAGACCGAGAAGAAGCACTGCCCCAAACACCGCAAGAAACACCCGCATGACCCCTCCTTCCGTCGGCTGACAAACCGGCAGTCCCTGCCGAAACCCACCGATGGGTACTCCTCTTATAGCAGGATGGGCGAGGCTCGGCAAGCCATCGAGGGGATCGGGACGGACCGCGGTGCGGCGAGGCGGTATACTGGCTGGACGGCATCGCAGTCTGATGAGGCAGACAGTTGAGCGCGCACAACGCAGTGTTCTTCCTAGTGGGGCTGGCTGCGCTGATCGGCGGGGCGCACGTCCTGGTGCGGGGCGCCTCCCGCCTGGCCGGTGCGTTCGGGGTATCGCCTCTGGTGATCGGCCTGACCGTCGTTGCCTTCGGCACGAGTACCCCTGAGCTCGGGGTGAGCGTGGGGGCGAGCCTGCTCGGCGAGCCGGGGCTTGCGGTGGGGAATGTGATCGGAAGCAACATCGCGGATCTCTTGCTCATCCTCGGAATCTGTGCCCTGATTCGGCCGCTCACCGTCGCTCGTCGACTCATTCGTTTCGACGTTCCCGTGGTGATCGGCGCGTCGCTGCTCGCCTTCCTCTTTGCCCACAATGGGAGGATCAGTCCGTTCGAGGGGGCCGTGCTCCTGTTCGTACTGGCGGCGTACACGACGCTCCTCATCCGACAAGGGGTGAAGGCGGCGGGATGGGCCCGCCTCCCGGGCGTGCGGGCTCTGGGGAGTTCTCCGACCGGCCGCGATCGGTCCCTCCTCGTCTCAAGCGGCGCCGTGCTGGCCGGGCTCCTGTTCCTCGCCCTGGGGGCGAAGTGGGTCGTCGATTCAGTCACTGCCATGGCGAGGGCCTTGGGGGTCAGCGAACTGATTGTCGGGTTGACAGTTGTCGCCGTGGGGACATCCCTTCCCGAGATCGCGACCTCCGTCGTCGCGACGATCCGCCGGGAATACAGCATCGCCCTGGGGAACGTGATCGGCAGCTGCGCCTTCAACGTGCTGGGGGTCCTCGGATTCGCGGCGGTGGTGCGGCCCTCGGGACTCGTCTTTCCCACCAGCGCGATCCACTTCGACTTCCCGGTGATGCTCGCCGCCTCCGGGGCCTGCCTGATCGTCTTCTTCACCGGGCAGGTCATGGCCCGCTGGGAGGGCGCGCTTTTCCTCTCCTACTACCTGGCGTACACGGCCTACCTCGTCATTGGGGTGGCGCTACGCGGCGCGCTGCCGACGCTGAGCGCAGCACTACGGGGGTTCGCGATCCCCATCACCGCCATCGTGCTCGGCATGTCGGTGGCACGGGCGGTGATGCGCCGCCACCCGCGGTGAGGCAATGCGGCCTGGCCTGGTTGACTTCCCTTTGTACTTGGGATAGACTCACCGCGCTGTTGGAAGTCTTGCAGCCGTCTACGGGAAGTATCTTACCTGATCCGACCGCTCAGAACGTCCTGCCAAGATCAAATCTCCAACGCTAAGGAGGCAGATCGACATGGCAGAACGCGAGACCGGTACGGTCAAGTGGTTCAACGACACGAAGGGCTTTGGCTTCATCCAGCGCGAGCAGGGTGAGGACGTTTTCGTGCACTTCAGCGCGATCCGTGGCAACGGGTTCAAGTCGCTCTCCGAGGGCCAGAAGGTGGAGTTCACCGTGACCCAAGGACAGAAGGGCCCACAGGCCCAAGACGTGAGCGTCGCCTAGCGAATCTCAAACATCAATCAGAACGCCGCGGCGTACACAGATCTCTATGTGCGCCGCGTTCTCCCTCTCCTCCCGCGTAGCGCCCTTGCCACGGCCCGCGCTCGTGAAGGTGATGCGCAAGCTGTTCCAGAACATCCCGCAGCACGGCAACGCGACCGGCGAGCTCGCCGACTACACCGCGCTTGACCGGATCGTGTTCCCGGGGATGAGCCGGTTCACCGACCTCGGACGCGGTGGAGAGCTGCGGCGAGGCGGTCCGCACAGTGCTCCTTGCGACCCTGGTGGGCCTTGCCGAGCCCAGCCTGGCGGACGTAGGATGGGGCATGGTGGCGACGATCCATGTAGGGACCTCCGGGTACAGCTTCAAGGACTGGATCGGCACTGTGTACCCCAAGGGGAGTGCGCCCGGAGACCTGCTCTCCCACTACGCGTGTCTCTTCGACACCGTGGAGATCAACTCCACCTACTACCGGGTCCCCTCACCGCTCATGTTCCAGAACATGCTGAAGAGGGTCCCCCGTGACTTCACCTTCGTGGTCAAGCTCCCCAAGGAGATGACCCACGAGCGGGAGAAGTTCAATGCAGTGGTCGCGCCGCTTCTCGAGGGAATCGCGCCGCTTCTCGCCGCCGGCCAACTCGGCGGTCTGCTCGCCCAGTTCCCGTACTCGTTCAAGGCCGGCCCTGAGGGACTCGCCCATTTGCGCCGGCTCTCCGAGGCGTTCGCCGACCGGGACATCCCGGTGAACGTCGAGTTCCGCCATACGAGCTGGTACGACGACGCGGTCTACCACACGCTCGCGGACCTGCACCTGGGGTTCGTCAACGTGGATCTGCCGCCGCTCTCCGGCCTTCCCGGGGCGAGCAACGTGACCACGACCGACGTCGCCTACTACCGGTTCCACGGCCGCAACGCCAAGCTGTGGTGGCACCACCCCACGCCGAGCCACCGCTACGACTACCTGTACAGCACCGAGGAGCTCGAGCGGTGGGCGGAGCGGATCGAGCGGACGGCCACCTCGGTGAAGACCTGCTACATCTTCCACAACAACTGCCACCTGGGGCAGAGCGTGGTGAACGCCTTGCAGCTGCATCGCCGGCTTAACTTAGAAGCGCCGAGCCTTCCCCCGGGGCTTGCTCCGGAGCTCCTTGCGCCGGGGATCGACAGCGAGATCGAGGCGCTCAGGGTGAGGATCGAGCAGGCACGCGCAGCGCACGAGGGCTCGAGTCCTTGATAGCGTTGAGATCTCCCCGCCCTGCGGCGCCTTGTTCCACGGGGGCCTCCGCCGGCTGTTCGAAGTTCGAGGTCCGATGTTCGAAGTTGTAGCCTCGCGGCTTACCTGCGACGGCTCCAGGTTTCTCCGCCCTCTTCGTCAACAGCCCTGTGCTCAGGCGACGCCATCGATCAGCGCTTGGCCCCAAGCATGGGTTACGTTAGACTCACGTCAATTGGGTTGGAGGTTGCCGAGCGGCGGACTTGTAGCGGGAGACGGCAACTGGCGGGAGCCTCGACCCAGGAACCCCGCACGGGGGACAATGCGAATATGAATCACGGCGAAATCGTCAGCTTTATCTGGGGTGTTGCAGATCTGATCCGGGACGTCTTTCGGCGGGGCAAGTATCAGGATGTCATTCTGCCGCTTACGGTGCTTCGGCGTTTGGACTGCGTTCTCGCCCCAACGAAGTCAGACGTGCTTCGCGTCAATGCCGAGTACAGAGACAGACTCACCGACCGCGACCGCTTGCTGCGGCAC
>CAZBWD010000075.1:0-8647 GCA_964495585.1 uncultured Thermotogae bacterium | reverse complement strand
CTCCGGGAGCTACACGTCGCTCGACAAGAGTGAGACGTCGACCATCGACGTAGCGCTCAACTGCTCGAACATCGGGTTCATCCTGAGCGGTCGGTACACGTTCCTCGACGCGGGGATCCAGTTGTCCGCCGACGTTGGGTTTGGCTACTACCTCGTCAGGTTCGACAGCAACATTACGTTTCAGGTGCCGAGCAACTATCCGCTGCTCTCTATCAGCCCTACGCAAGGGAAGGGGAGTTACCACGGGTCATCGTTCGGACTCCAAGGAGGACTCGTTCTGGGGGTCCCGATCACGCCCGGGTTGGGACTCGAGATCTGCGTCGGCTACCGCTCGCTCGTTCCCGCGACGATGACGGACGCGCAAGGAGCTCCGCTCGACCTCGACGGCGACGGCTCGCCGGAACCGGTCGACCTGAGCGGGATCAACGTGCGGATCGATCTTTCACTGAAGATGGGACTCCCGTTCTAGGAGGAGAAGAGGATCGGAAAAAGGAAAGGAGTGATACCCATGAGAGCCAAGAGGTTCTACCTACTGCTGGGTCTGCTGGTTCTTGTCGCGCTCGCTCTCACCGGTTGCCTCGGCGAGCAGTCGAACGCGCCGAAGGCGATGTTCACGGCCTCGACGCAACAGAAGGTGGTCCCGTTCACCGCAAGCTTCGACGGAACGCTGTCCTACGCATCGAAGGGGAAGATCGTCTCCTACACGTGGACGTTCGGCGACGGCGGCGGCGCGACCGGCCCGCACGCCACACACGAGTACAAGGTGAACGGAACCTACGTGGTTCAGCTGACGGTCGTCGACGCCCAGGGCGTCTCGAACTCGAGCATGCTCACCGTCCAGGCGCTCGATCCGCCGCCGGTGGCTACGTTCAGCTACACGCCGAAGAGCGTGATGAACGGCGAGTACGTCGTCGGGGCAAGCGAGTGGATCACGTTCGACGGATCGAAGTCGACTGACGACGGCCAGATCGTCTCCTACAAGTGGAACTTCGGAGACGGAGAGACCGCGGCGGGCGAGGTCGTGAAGCACCGCTACCTGTGGCCGGGGACCTACAACGTCGTCCTGACGGTCACCGACAACAGCGGCAACGAGACCCAACACGTCGAGTCGGTGGACATCCTCGGAGGACCGCCATGCAACGCGGACCTCACCGGGGGAGGCCCGGTCTGGCATGTGGGAGGAGCGGGCTGATGAAGCGCGCGTTGCTCCTCGCTGTCATCGTGGCGCCGTTCCTGCTCGCGGGGCTCGCCGGCTGCACCCTGGATACCTTGATGCAATCCGTGGTCAACCAGCCGCCCCAGGCGGTGATTGACGCCACCCCCGTCAAGGGGCCGGCGCCGCTGACCGTCAGCTTCAATGCCGGTTACTCGCACGACGACGGGAAGATCGTCGATTATCACTGGGACTTCGGCGATCCGCAGAACGTCGCTCCGATGAGCACGGTGGACACGTCGCATACCTACGCGCTCCCGGGCACCTACACCGTGAAGCTGACCGTCACCGACAACAAGGGCGAGATGAGTTCGCAGAAGGTGGCGATCGTCGTGACGAACCCGCCGCCCGTGGCCAACTTCTCGCTCACCAACGACGCCCCGACAATCGGGAAAGAGGTGACGTTCAACGCCGCAGGCTCCTACGACGCGAACGGTTCGATCACGAGCTACGCGTGGGACCTCGGCGACGGGACCACCGCGACCGGACCGGAGGTGACGCACAGCTACGACACCGCGGGATACGTCGTCGTCACCCTGAGCGTCACCGACGACGAGGGGGCAACGACCACGGTCCGCCACGCGCTCGTGGTGCAGGCGGCTTCGTCGGGCTCCTCGGGCGGTGGGTGCAGCGGCGGGAGCTGCGGCGGACCGGACATCCCGCTCGCGGTGATCACCGGGCTCCCGTCCTGTGCCGGCGGGACCACCGGCGTGGCGGTCGAGCTCGACGGGAGCTACTCCCGCGCCGCAAACGGCAAGATCGTGAGCTACGCCTGGAACTTCGGCGATGGCACCACCGGAAGCGGCGCCCAGGTCACACACATCTATCAGCAGTCGGGACGCTACATCGTCACATTGACGGTCACCGATGACGCCGGCGTGAAAGGGACCGCGGAGGCCGCGATCTCCATCGGAACAGGCTGTACCGGGTAGCGCCTCGGAGGCAGGCGGGAAGCGACCGGCCCGCCCCCCCCTGCTACTCGGCGTAGTAGAAGTAGACCATCTGGTCGACGTTCAAGAGGTACCCGTCACCGTCGAAGTACTCCGCGGCGATCACCACCGGCACCGTCGCTTGGACATCCACGATCCCCCACATCCCTTGGTCGCGGGAGACGAGGGAGTCGAGGTTGTAATAGTCCGTCTCGTGGGAATCAAGGACGATGTCAAGCGTCTTCTGCTGGTTGCCGAGCGCATCGTAGATGTACAGGGTCGCGGCGGCCGGGCCGTCGTTCGGGTTCACGATGGCCAGTCCGGTCGTCTGGTCGGCGGTGTTGGAGTAGTTGAGCCCGTACCAGTAGTAGGTCTCACCAAGGTCAACGGGGATCGGGTCGGTCACGTTGTCCGAGGAGAGCCAGGTCTCCCCGACGTAGGTCTCCACTCCCAGTGTGAGGATCGCCGGTGACTCGATCAAGGCAAGCCCCCAGCTCTTGTCGCCTCGTCCGGCCAGCGTGCTCAGGCTGATGTAGTCGGACTCAAACGCCTCGAGATCCCCGGAGATCGCGTCGAGCAGTGACCCATACGCGTCATAGACCTTGAGCATATAGTGGGTCTGCGATCCCCCCGAGTTCATGATGACCACCCCGGTCCCCTGCTCACCCGCCGTGGCGTAGTAGAAGGCGTACGTGTCAGCGGACGCCGCCAAGCCCACAGCGACAAACGCAATGACACCGAGAATGATCCCGATGGTCGCTTTCTTCATCTCCTCCTCCTTGCACTGCGCGATGCGCTCATTATAGGGGAAAGGCGCGAAGAAAACGATCGTTACGGGGATCGGCCGTCCCCCGCCGGGAGTTCCCCAGCTTTCCGCAGCGCCATCTTGGAGGTCAGCGGCCCGATCAGCTCGTGGATCACCGTCGCGCCGATCGTCACACTGACCAGGATATCGCTCACCGAAGCGAGCGCCGGATTCTGCCGCATCATCAGGGCCAGGCCGATGACGATCCCCCCCTGCGGCAGGAGGCCCCAGCCGGTATAGCGGCGCACAGTGGTCACGGAGTCGGCGAGCGCGGCGCCGGCGAAGGCGCCGCTGAGCTTGCCCGCCGCGCGGAAGACGACGAACACGAGCACCAGGGGAAGGAACCGAAGAAGGATCGAGAAGCTCAAGTACATCCCACTCACCGTGAAGAAGAAGACGAAGACCAGTGGTTCAACGTAGTTTTCGATCAGCTGAAAGATCCGCGCCCGCTCATGTCCGAAGTTAACGACCGTGACCCCCGCGCTCATCGTCGCCAGGAGCTGACCAAGCCCCAGGATCGTGGCTGTGCCGTAGCAGAGGGTCAGCACCGCGAGGATCACGACGATCGAGAGGCCCTCCGATTCCGAGCGGGAGATACGGGAAGCCAGATGAAAGGCGTAGCCGGAGGCGATCCCCAGGCCGATCGACCCCCCGATGACGAGGAATGGCTGAACCAATGAATAGACCCGAAGCGACGCGTGATTCAGCAGGATCGTGGCCAGGACGACGGACACGCTGAAGTTGATGATCCCCAACGCGTCATCGAGCGCCGCGACCCCCATGATGCTGAACGCCACCGGCCCCTTCGCCCGATACTGGTGGATCACAGCGAGCGTCGCCGACGGGTCGGTCGGCGAGGCGAGCGCCCCGAGCAACAGCGCGAACGGCAGGTAGGTGACCAGGAATCCCGCCCCGTTCAGGTGGATAAGAAACGGCAAAACGAGCAGCGTGCCGAACGTGACAACCAGCGCCGCGAGCTCCGCCTCGCCGAGGGCGATGAACGCGATCCCCTTGCCCAGCTCACGCAGCGGTGCCCACGCCAGGGTGCCGCCGATGGAGAAGGTGAGGATCGCCAGGGCGACGTTCGTGACCGGTTCGGTGGTTCCGAGGAACGCGATCGGCACGAAGTGGAACGCATCGATATTCAACAGGACGCCGGTCAGGATGTAGCCCGTCACACGAGGGAAGCCGAGCCGTTCCCCCAGCTCTCCCATGACGAACCCCACAACAAGCAGGATCCCAAACACAACTAGTGTGTCCATTCGACCGTCCGCTCACACAGGATAGGCGACGCCTTCCCCACCCCAAGCCTTGCCCCGCTAGTGTAAGGACCTTCCGAGCACTTAGCAACACGTCCTCGGGGTTGACAGGGATGGAGTTATATGTTATGATGTAACGAGAAGTCTGCAAGGTGCTGCGATACACAGTACAAAGGAGGGCACATGTTTAAACGTGCGGTATACCTGTCGGTATGGGCGCTGTTTCTCGCCGCACTCGTGAGCGCGACCGGATTCTCACAGCGCGTGGTCATCAGCGAAGTGGCCTGGGCCGGAACTCAGGCAAGTCCGACTGATGAATGGATCGAGCTCTACAACGCCTCCGACCAACCGGTTGACCTCACCGGCTGGACGCTCATCTTTGGGGAGGTCGAGGTCGCGCTCGGGCATGCGGCCGATCCGCTCCTGCCGGCCGGGGGGTTCTTCCTCCTCGAGCGCACCGATGACGACGCCGTGGTCGGCGTCCCAGCCGACCTCATCTACACCGGGTCGCTTGGCAACGCCGGGGGGATTGTCCGGCTCCTCGATCCCACCGGGGATGAAGTCGACACCGCCAACGGCGGGCAGGAGGAGGGCTGGGCCAGCGGCACCACAGGAACCAGCGAGCCCCCCTTCGCCACCATGGAACGCGTTGATCCCAGTGGTCCGGACACGCCGTCGAACTGGCGGACGAACGACGGGATCCACCGCGTTAGCCGCGACGCCAAAGACAACCCGATCAACGGGACGCCACGGGACAAGAACTCCGCGACCCTCGTCTGGGAGACCTTCCCGGTGGTGCACCTCGTCTCTTCGGTGGAGGAGGGCACACCGGTGAGCGGCGTGTTCGTCCTGTCGTGGACGGCGCACGACCCAGATGGCCCGACGACCCAGCTGCATGCCACGGTCCTCCTCTCCGCAGACGGCGGAGAGACCTGGGAGCCGCTCATCGAGGGGTTGATTGGCACGTCCTACGCCTGGGACGCGGGCAGCATCCCGGCTGGGGAGACCTACCGGCTGCGGGTCACCGTGACCGACCTGGAGGGAAACACCGGCATGGCCACAACTCCCGTGTTCGAGGTCCTGGAAAGCAGTTAGGCCCGATCTTCGAGGAGCACCCGGATCTCATCCAAGCGGGCGCGCGCCGCTTCCTTTCCGGCCTCCACCGCCTCGGGGAGCCGGTCGAAGGAGAGCATCGTGATCTCTCCCATGTCGAGCCGAAGGAGCAGGAATCGGCCGGCGACGCGGCGACGCGCCCGCTCAAGCTGAAGCGTCGTGAGCTGCGCCGAGGCGATGCGCTGCGACTGAAGCAAGAGATCGAGGCTCGTCCGGAGTTCACGCGCGAGCGAAGCACCGACATCGACAGCGACCACGGCCTCTGCGCCGAGGTCGATCACCGCATCGACGGGCACCTTGTTCAGCACCCCGCCGTCGATCAGGTATCGGCCGTCCCGCAGGACCGGGGCGAATACCCCAGGGATCGCCGCGCTGGCGCCGATCGCCTGCGCGAGATTCCCCTCGGTGAGGACCACCTCTTCGCCGGTCTCCACGTCCGCGGCCACAGCGGCGAAGGGGATCGTCAGGTCCGAGAAGCTCCGGTTCGCGGTCAGCAGAGTGAACAGGTGGAGCATCCGCCGCAGGGAGTCCGAGCCGGAGGTCCTCTCCTTCCAGCTCGGGCCGCGGACGTACTCCACCATCCCCCGCCCGATCGCCCGCTGCATCTCGCGCAGCGTACTCTCGGAGATCTGCAGGATGACGTTCAGGTCGAGGCAGTTCAGGACCCGAGAGAGCTTCTCGAGGTCCATCCCCAGGGCCTTGGCACCGCCGATCACCGCACCCATGCTCGTCCCCGCCACGAGATCGACGGGGATACCGCTTTCCTCGAGCACGAGAAGGATCCCCAGGTGAGCGAAGCCCCTCGCGCCGCCGCCGCCAAGAGCGATGCCAAGCCGTCGCCTGACCAAAGCAAAACCCCCTTCGCCCGTATGGTATTCGAGCGAAGGGGGCCAGACAACCCAAAGGCCTGTCGCCTAGTACATCGGCGGGGCAGACGGGATGGGAGCCTCCTCCTTCTCCTTGATCTCCGCGACCAGTGCATCGGTGGTCAGGAGCATCCCCGCGATCGAAACGGCGTTCTGCAACGCAGAGCGGGTGACCTTCGTCGGGTCGATGATCCCCGCCTCGAACATGTTGCGGTAGTCCTCGCTCAGGACATCGAACCCGACGCCGGGCTTCTCGGCCTGAACCCGCTCCACGACGATCGCGCCTTCGAAGCCGGCGTTGCTCGCCAGTTGCCGTAGCGGGGCCTCCAGCGCCTTGCGCAGGATCCGGACGCCGACCTCCTCGTCCGCCTCGAGCTTCAGGGTGCCGAGCGTCTTGGCGGCGTTCACCAGGGCCACCCCTCCGCCGGGAAGGATCCCCTCGTCCACCGCGGCCTTCGTCGCCTCGAGCGCATCTTCCATCCGGTGCTTCTTCTCGGAGAGCTCGGTCTCGGTCGGAGCGCCGACCTTGATCACGGCCACACCACCGGCGAGCTTCGCTTTGCGCTCTTCCAGCTTCTCGCGGTCGTAGTCGGAGTCCGTCGTCTCGATCTGGGCCTCGATCTGCTCGATCCGGCCCTTGATCGCGTCCGTGCTTCCCTTTCCGCTGATGATCGTCGTGTTGTCGTGGTCGACCTTCACGGTCTCGGCGCGGCCCAGCATGTCGAGGGTCGTGTCCTTGATCTGCATCCCGGCGTCCTCGGCGACGACCGTGCCGCCGGTCAGGACCGCGATGTCCTCGAGCATCGCCTTGCGGCGATCCCCGAAGCCGGGCGCCTTCACCGCACAGCTGACGAGCGTCCCCTTGAGCTTGTTCAGGACGAGGGTCGTCAATGCCTCACCGGTGACGTCCTTCGCGACGACGAGCAGCGGCTTGCCGGTCTGCGCGACCTTCTCCAGGAGCGGCACCATGTCGACGGCGGCCTTGACCTCGAGATCCGTGATCAGGATGTAGGGGTTCTCGAGGAGGACCTCCATCTTCTTGGGGTCGGTCACAAAATACGGGGAGATGTACTCCCGGTCGAACTGCATCCCCTCGACGACCTCGTAGTAGGTCTCGATCGTGTCGGAGTCCTCGACCGTGATGACCCCGTCCTCGCCCACGGCTTCCATCGCGTCGGCGATGATCTTCCCGATCGCCTCGTCGTTCGCCGAGATCGTCGCGACCTGGGCCGTCTCTTCCTTCGTCTTCAGAGCGCGGCTCTGCTTCTTCAGCGCCTCGACCACCTTGGCACTCCCCTTCTCCAGCCCGCGCTTGAGCTCCATCGGGTTCGCGCCGGCGGCGACGTTCTTGAACCCCTCCTCGATCATCGCGTGCGCGAGAATCGTGGCGGTGGTGGTGCCGTCTCCCGCGATGTCGTTCGTCTTGGAGGCGACTTCCTTGACGAGCTGCGCGCCCATGTTCTCGAACTCGTCCTTGTACTCCTGCTCCTGGGCGATCGTCACTCCGTCGTTTGTGATGTCCGGGCTGCCGAACTTCTTGTCGATGATGACGTTGCGACCGCGCGGCCCGAGCGTGATCCGCACGGCGTCAGCCAGCTTGTCGATCCCCCTCTTCATCCGGCGGCGGGCTTCCTCCCCGAAAATGACTTCCTTGGCCATGTGTATTCCCCCTTATTGCTAGGCGATGACCGCGAGCACGTCGGTCTCTTTCACCAGAAGGAGCTTCTCCCCTTCCATCTCGATCTCCGTCCCCGCGAAGCCTGAGACGAGAATCTCGTCTCCTTCCTTTACGGTGAACTTCTCATCCGTCCCCACCGCGAGGACCTTCGCCCGCACCACCTTGTCGTTCTTCGCACTCTCGGGAAGAACGATCCCCCCCGCGGTCTTCCGTTCCTCCTCTTCGAGCTTCTTCGCGAGGATCCGCTTGCCCAATGGCTTGATTTTCATGGGTCTTTCCCCTCCTTAATAGGTTGATTAGCACTCTTGACCGTTGCTTGCTAATGCATTGTAACCCGTGGCCCATTCTACGTCAAGGCCCAGGTGGCCGGGTTATATCACGCCCCGGTGCACACTACATTCTCCCCATGCCGTCGGGAAGAATACACCTGCGCATCGACCTCCTGGGATGGGGGCTGTGTGCGGCGGGAGCGACACTCCTGGGGGCCCGCAGCACGACCGACGGAGAGTCCGCTACCGCGCTCCTGCTATCCTACCTGTTCTCGAGCCTCTTTCTCAGTCCCGACCTGGATCTTCGCTACAGCCGTGCCGCCAAGCGCCGGGGGTGGGCCCGCTTCCCCACCGTGCCGGGACCGATCCTCGCCGCCGCCGTGGGACCTTATCTCCCAAACCAGCTGCACCCCGCCACCGATCGGATGCCAACACGCTGGCGACGCCGGTTGTAGGGGAGCCGCCCGTTCCCTATAATGGCGGCAATGAAGGAATGGGTCCTTTATCTGATCTCG
>CAZBWD010000074.1:0-8712 GCA_964495585.1 uncultured Thermotogae bacterium | reverse complement strand
GTCCCACACTCGCCGGTCCCGAGGTACTGCCAGTTGAGCCAGCGGACGAAGATGCCGGCCTGCGAGCGGATCTCGACCCCGTACCATCCCGGGAGGTTCGCATTCCTGAATCCGATGGGGATCGCCTCGCCGATGCTGTAGCAGGCCTTGTCGGTGCGTAGGCCCCCGCCGCAGAGGTTCCCCGAGGAGGGCTGGGTCAGGGAGGAGATCTTCCCGATATCGATGGAGAAACCGGTCGCGCCCTCGGTGGATCCGGATGCCGAGACCGCGCTGGCGACCTCCGAGGTGTAGACGTTGACCAGCCGGGCAGACACCGCGACGTTCGCGGACGCGCTGCGGACGCTGAGGAAGCCCAGGCTCACGGCGGCCTGCTGCACGTGGATATCGGTCACGGAGCCGACGATCAAGAGGTCAGCCCCGAGGAGCTGCCCTGCCGCCGCCAGGTCCTTGGGGATCGCGGGGTTGAGGTCTCGCTCCTGCATGACCGCCTCGAGGTCACTGCGCTCTAGAGCGCGGACACCGCTTTGGACGAGCCGCGCGACGAGCTTGTCGGCGACCCCGCCGCCGATGTTGATGAACCCCGATCCGCTGCGGTCGTCGAACCGTGCCACGGCGACCTTCAGGCCGGCGAGCTGCGCCAGGGTGGCGGGGGCGAGCGGCACGTTGATGGGCACGACGAGTGCGTTGTTCGTCTCGTTCGATTCGTCGATCCGGTCGAACGGCCGGTCCACCTCCGCAGTGATCTGGTGCGTCCCTACCTCGGCCGTCCAGTCGAAGGAGAGGCTCTTCTCCTCCCCGGCTCGGAGGCCGAACGGGACGGAGACCATGCCCAGCTGGGAGCCGTCGACGAACAGCCGCACATCGAACTGTTCGGAGGCGTCGTTCGTCCCCTGATTCTTGACGAGGGCGGTCAGCGTGACGGTCTGTCCGGCGGACGGATGAGCCGGCAGGAGCTCGAGGTCGGTGACGACGAGATCGGGTTTGCCGAAGGCGGCGAAGGCCGCCGCTGCGACGATGACCAGGCTGACCAGCGGGATGAGACGTCTCACCATCCCCTCCTCATTATGTTGTACGCACACGCCCGTTGGGAATCTCTTACCTCCAATCTACACAGGGAAGCAAGCAGGGTTTCACGCGCTGGCTACCGGTTCCGGACGGCTGCGGTCGGCCTACTCGGTCGTCGCCCGCTGGAACACGACCTGGCTTGCCAGCATGAAAACAACGACCAGGCCAAGAATGATGAGCGTCCCGGGGAGGATCTTGTCCCAGTGCCACCCGGAGATCGTGAGCTCGCGGATCGGGCCGACCGCGTAGGTCACGGGGTTGATGCGGGCGATCGTCGCGAGCCAGCCGGGCATCACGGAGGTCGGAAACAGGGCGTTGCTCGTGAACATGAGCGGCAAGGTGAGCAGGTTGACGATCGCCATCAGCGTCTCCATCGTCTTGATCGACGCGGCGAGCGACAGGGTCAGGCTGCTCAGGATCCCGCTGAACAGCATCGCCAGAAGGAGGATGTAGAGGATCCCTCCGAAGCCGGCCTCGAAGCGCACCCCCATCAGGGTGGCGATGACCATGATCGCGACCACTTGGATCACGCCCTGGATCATCATGGCGAGCGTCTTCCCGAACGGGATCGCTCCGCGGTGGATCGGCGCGGCGAGGAGCTTCTCCAGGTACCCGATCCGCCGGTCCCAGACGATCGAGATGCCGCCGAAGACGCCCCCGAACAGGACGGTCATCAGAATGATCCCCGGAGTCATGAAGGTGAGGTAGTTGCCGGTGCCGAACGCCTGTGCCGCCATCGGGTTGCTGGTCAGTCCGCGCATCATGTTCCCCATGAGGCCGAGCCAGATCACCGGCTGCACGAGGGTGATGGCCACGCGGATCTTCCCGCGGAAGAACTTGATGAGCTCGCGCTGTGCGACGAACCACGTGTCTGAAAGCAGGTTGGCCATGGACTACCTCCGCGCCCTTCTTCTCGTGAATCTCGCCTTGACGTGCGTCTCCTGGCTCTCCTCGGCCTTCCGTATCTCCCGGCCGGTGAAGTGGAGGTACACGTCGTCGAGCGTGGGGGTCTTCAGGCTGACCGTCTCGATCCGCACCCCCGCGCTGCTGCAGATGGAGAAGAGCTGGGGAATTACCTTCTCTCCCTGCTCGCTCACGATGATCCGGTAGCGGCCGTCCCCATCGGGTTCGATCTGGCGGACCTGGGGGATCGAACGGATCCCCGCGACCACCGACCCGGCGCTGTCGTCCAAACCGCTGAGATGTACCCGGATCAAGTCGCCGCCGAGCTGCGCCTTCAATGCCTCAGGTGAGTCCAGGGCCTTGATCTCCCCGTGGTCGATGATCGCCACCCGATCGCACAGCGTGTCGGCCTCCTCCATGTAGTGCGTCGTCAGGAAGATCGTCATCCCCTGCTCCTTGCGCAGCCGCTCGATGTAGCGCCAGATCACTTGACGGGTCTGGACATCGAGGCCGAGCGTGGGCTCGTCGAGGAACAGGATCCTCGGGCGGTGGATCAACGCCTCGGCGATGTCGAGCCGCTTCAGCATCCCACCGGAGTAGGTCTCCGTCAGGTCGTTGCGCCGGTCGTAGAGGTCGAAGAGCCGGAGGATCTCCGTGCTGCGCGCCTGGATCTCGCGCCGCGGCAGGTGGTAGAAGCGCCCCTGCAGAGCGATGTTCTCCTGTCCGGTCAGGCGGTCGTCGATCGCCGTTTCCTGCGCGGCATAGCCGGTGGCCCGCTTGATCTCTCCGGGGTGCCGGCGGATGTCGACCCCGTTGATGCACAGGTCCCCGGAGGTCGGATTCAAGAGGCCGATCAGGACCTTGATCGTCGTCGACTTCCCGGCGCCGTTCGGTCCCAGGAACCCGAAGATCTCCCCTTCCTCGACCTCGAAGGAGATCCCGTTCACCGCGTGGACCCCGCCGCGGTAGACCTTCGACAGGTCCTTGACTTCAATCGCCTTGGACATGTGCTCTCAACTCCTCGATCGTGCGGTTGAGGGTTGCGGCGACCTCGCCGGCCTCCGCCTCCGAGAGCCCCCGGGAGAGGAGGACCGGGAGGAGGTGCCGCAGGGTGCGGACCGGCTTGCGCAGCGGCGCAGGCAGGGGCGCGTGAGGCGCCCCGGGAAACGGTGGAAGCAGCGCCTCCTCGTCGGCACCGAAGAGCTGGGAGAAGACCTGCATCGAATGATGGATTCCGGCGACCGCTTCCTCTCGGGCTGCCCGTGCCTTCCCCAGGGCCTCTTCGCCCGCGGGGGTCAGCGTGTAGACCTTCTTCCCCTCGTGCGGCCGGTGCACGATCCGCCCGGCCGTCTCGAGCGAAGCGAGGAGCGGGTAGATCGATCCCGGGGACGGCCGCCAGAAGCCGGTCTCCTCCTCGATCCGCTTCATCAGCCCGTAGCCGGAGATCCCCCCTTCGGTCTCCGAGATCAGCTTGAGGAGGTAGAACCGCAAGAAGCCGCGCCGCATCGGATGCCTGGGTTGCACGAGGATCGCCTCCGATATATCGGATGCGATATATTAACCCAGCGCACCGTGCGCGTCAAGGCCTCTGCACCTGTCGGGTTCTCTTCAGTCCTTGAGACGGACCGCTGTGCCATAGGCGAGGATCTCTGCGGCGCCGGACATCGTCTCAGCGGTCGTGAACCGGACCCCGACCACGGCGTTCGCCCCCAGGCGCTCCGCCTGGGCGGCCATCCGCTCCACGGCCTGGTCCCGCGCCTGGGAGAGCATCATCGTGTACTCTTTGATCTCGCCGCCGACGATGTTCCGCAGGCCGGCCATGATGTCGCGCCCGATGTGGCGGGCGCGGATCGTGTTACCGCGCACCAGGCCGAAGACCGCCTCGATCTTCCGTCCTTCAACTGTGTCAGTCGTCACGAAGATCATCTGCGCGCTCCTTTCTCCTTTCGAGGACCAGCCCGACGAGGGTTGTCAGGAGGCCTGCCGCACCGATCAGGATGACCACCTTGAAGAAGAGCGCGATCCCCGGGGTCCCGACGATCAGGCGGACGGTCAGGTAGGCGACGTACCCGCCGAGGAGGGTCGCCGCCGCCGCCATCATCAGTCCGTAGCCGATCTTGAGCATCCGCCGCCTCCCAGGCGCCTAGATCTCGCTCCAATTCCTGCCGTGCTTCACGGTGACCACAAGCGGGACCCGGAGGTCCATCACCCCCTCCATCTCGTCCCTGATCCGCTCGGCTGTTGGACCGGCGGCCCCTTCCTTCACCTCGAAGATCAGCTCGTCGTGGATCTGGAGGAGGATCCGTGCCGGAAGTTCCTTTCGCTCGATCGTCGCATCGATCCGCAGCATGGCGAGCTTGATCAGGTCGGCGGCGCTTCCCTGGATCGGCGTGTTGATCGCGTTGCGCTCGGCGAAGCTGCGGCTCTGGGAATTCCTGGAGGACAGGTCAGGCAGAAGCCGCCGGCGACCGAGGATCGTCTCCGCGTAGCCGCACGCTCGCGCCTTCTCGACCATCCGCTCCATGTAGTCCTTGGCCTGTGGATAGGCGGTGAAGAACCGGTCGATGTATGCCTTGGCCTCCCCGCGCGGTATCTTGAGCTCGCGCGCGAGCCCGTACGGACTGATCCCGTAGATGATCCCGAAGTTGATCCGCTTGGCGGCGCTCCGGAGCCTGTCGGTCACCTCCTCCTCGGGCAGGGCGAAGACCCGGCTCGCGGTCAAGAGGTGGAGGTCCTTGCCCGCCGAAAACGTCGAGATCAGCGCCTCGTCGCTGGAGAAGTGCGCGAGCAACCGCAGCTCGATCTGCGAGTAGTCGGCGCCGACGAGGAGCCATCCCGGCGGGGCGACGAACGCCTGCCGGATCTGCTCGCCGACCTCGGTCCGCGTGGGGATGTTCTGCAGGTTGGGATCGGAGGAGGAGAGCCGCCCCGTTGCGGTCGCGGTCTGGTGAAAGGAGGTGTGAATCCGGCCGGTCTCCGGGTTGATCGCTTCGGGCAGGCGGTCGATGTAGGTGTTCAGAAGCTTCTCGAGTTCGCGGTACTCGATCAGCTTCCCGGGCAGGGGATGCTGCACGGCGAGCTCGGAGAGAACGCGGGCGCTCGTCGACGGGCCGGTCTTCGTCCGGTCGAGCACCGGCAGGCTGAGCCGATCGAAGAGGATCTCCGCCACCTGCTTCGGGGATCCCGGGTTGAACGGTTCGCCGGCGATCTCGTAGAGGTCCTCCCGGATCACGGAGAGCCGCTCCCGCAGCTCTTCCCCTTGGGCGGCGAGGACCGCGCGGTCGACGAGGATCCCGTTTCGCTCCATCCGCGCGAGAACCGGGACCAACGGGATCTCCACCTCCTGGAACAGGCGCGTCGCCCCGACCTTCGACAGCTCCTCCTCCAGGATCGGCTTCACCCGGCAGACGATCTCCGCGTCCTCCGCGGCGTAGAACGCCGCCCGCTCCACTGGCACGGCGGCCATCTCGCCGTCCTTGCCCGCCAATTCGGCGTAGGAGAGCATCTCGTAGTCGAGGTACGTGCGGGCGATCGTCTCCAGGTTGTGGTGCCGTTCGTCGGGGCGGGCGAGGTGGGAGGCGATCATCGCGTCGAACGAGACCCCGCGCGGCGAGATCCCGTAGCGCTCGAGGATGGTCAGGTCGTACTTCAGGTTCTGCCCGATCAGGTGCGGGGAATCCGCCTCGATGAGCGGTTGCACCGCCGCGAGGACCGTCTCCAGGGGAAGCTGGGCCGGGGCGCCGAGGTAGCGGTGCCCGACCGGGATGTAGTAGCCGACGTACGGGGCAAAGGACAGAGCGATCCCAACGATCCTCGCGCGCATCGGGTCGCGGCTGGTCGTCTCCAGGTCGAGCGAGACCTCCCCGGCCTGGGTGAGCTTGGCGATCAACGCGGTGAGCGCATCACGCGTGAGGACCGTTTGGTAGTCGGCCGATCGGTCCGCGAGCCGGGCCGCCGTCGGCTGGGAAAGGCCAAGCTCATCGAGGACCGAGCGAAACTCGAGGTCGGAGAGGAGCGTTCGCAGGGCTTCGCGATCGGTCTCGCGGACCATGCAGTCGGCGGGTGTGGCCGCTGTGGCGACCGCCTCGTCGAGGGTGACGAGCTTCTTCGCGAGGCGGGCGTCCTGGGCGTGTTCCGCTAGGACATCCTTCAGTCGGGCGTTTCGAACCTCGTCGCTGCGCTTGAGCAGGGCGTCGAGTGAGCCGAACTGCTCGAGCAGGCGGGCGGCGGTCTTCGGACCGACGGACGGCACGCCGGGAACGTTGTCCGAGGTGTCACCGACCAGCGACAGGTAGTCGACGATCCGCTCCGGGGGAACACCGAACGCCTCGACCACGCGGTCCGCATCGAGGACCTCGACCGCCTCCTTGGTCCGGCTGCTCGGGCGCAGCAGCCGGATGCGCTCGTCGACGAGCTGTGCGAGGTCCTTGTCCGAGGTGGTGATGAGCACCGCAAGCCCCTCCCTCTCGGCGCTGCGGGCGAGGCTCGCCAGGATGTCGTCGGCCTCGATCCCTTCCATGGAGAAGACCCGCACCCCGAGGCATTCGAGCAGCCTCTGGATGAGCGGGAGCTGGCAGGAAAGGTCGGCCGGCATCTGCTTGCGGGTGGCCTTGTAATCGGGGTAGAGGGCATGGCGGAAGGTCTTCCCGCCTCCGTCGAAGGCAACCCCCACATAGGTCGAGGGGAAGTCACGCAGGATGCGCGAGAAGATCCGCCAGAACCCGTAGACCGCGTTCACCGGCCGGCCGTCACGGGTCGACAGGTCACGGATCGCGTAGTAGGAGCGATAGGCGATCGAGTGGCCGTCAAACAGGAGGAGCCGCCTCTCCTCAGCGCCCTCTGGCCAGTGCAGGAGCGCCTGCAGCGGCGACTCACCGGTAGACATCCTGCCCCCTCTCAAGGCCACGCAGCTCAAACAGGAAGCACAGCGCCAGGGCGAGGCCGTCCGCCGCGTCGTCCGGCCGGGGGATCTCCGACAAGGACAAGAGGCGCTTCACCATCTCCTGGACCTGGGCCTTGTTCGCCTTGCCGTAGCCGGTGATCCGTTTCTTCACCTGAAGCGGGGTGTAGCCGTGGACCGGCAGGTTGCCCGCTGCGAGGAGGAGGACCCCGCGGGTCTCTGCGGTGAGCATCGCGGTGCGGGCGTTGGTCGCGAAGTAGACCTCCTCGATGGCGATGCCTGTGGGCTGGTGCGCCTCGATCAGCTCCCGTGCCCCATCGTAGATCTCGCGGAGTCGATCCCCCCGCGAGAGGCCTTGAGCCGTGCGGATCACCCCGCCGTCGAGGGCCTCCCAGCCGTCTTGCCAGGCCCGGATCACGCCGTAGCCGGTGGTGGCCAGGCCGGGGTCGAACCCCAGCGCGATCACTGCCTTTTCCATTGCAGGAAATCTCCCAGCTTCCGGCGGCCCTCGTCCGCTTCGAGGCAGGCGTGGTCCGGATGCTCGTTCAAGTTCAGCCCGCAGTGCGGGCACAGACCGCGGCAGTCCCGGCGGCACAAGGGATGGGGATCGAGGGTGGCGAGGAGCGATCCGATGATCTGCGCTTCGAGGTCGATTGGGCCTCTGCCGGGGGGCAGGTCGAGCGGGAAGACCTCGTGCCGTACGACCTGGGTCTGCACCGGCATCAGGCAACGGCCGCACGGCTGCTCGACCAGCGTGCGGATCTCCAGATCGAGGTACAGCACCCCCATCTGGGCGACCCCCTCGCCGGTCACCGTGATTGGCTCGCAGAAGGTGCCGTCCTCCTCTCCAGAAGGCCAGTCGACGTGCTCCAGCCGCAGGTCCACCGGCAGCCGCACGCCAGGGTGATCCAAGAACTCATCGATTCGGAACTTCATCGCTTCGCAGGGCCCGTGCCACAACAGCCGTTCGCACCCCCTCCTTTGCGTCGTGCACGCGGAGGATATCCGCACCGTTCACCACCGCCACCGCGTTCGCCGTGATCGTCCCCTCCAGGCGCTCCTGCGCCGGGAGACCGAGGAGCGTCCCCAGGAACGACTTGCGCGACACCCCGACGAGGATCGGGGCCGCGAGGTCGCGCAGCGCCGCCAGGTGCCGCAGGAGGACCAGGTTGTCGGAGAGGCGCTTCCCGAACCCAATCCCCGGGTCGATGAGGATCCGCTCTCTTGGGATTCCCGCCGCCTGCGCCGTGGCGATCCGCCCCGTGAGGAAACCTTTCACCTCGGCGACGACGTCGTCGTAGTGCGGTGCGTCCTGCATCGTCTCCGGCGTTCCCCGCATGTGCATCAGGACCACGAACGCCCCCCGGTCGGCGACGAGCGGGGCCATGCCGGGATCGAACCGCAGCGCGCTGATGTCGTTGACGATCGATGCCCCGGCCGTGAGGGCCTCCGCCGCGACCGCGGCCTTGGTCGTGTCCACGGACAGGAGCACGTCGCTTTCCTCGTGGATCGCCTCGATCACGGGGATCACCCGCTCGATCTCCTCTTGCGCCCCGATCGGCCGGGATCCGGGCCGGCTGGACTCGCCGCCGACGTCGAGGATGTCGGCCCCGTCGTCCACCATCTGGAGCGCGCGCACCACGCCAGCCTCGGGGTTCGCGTGACGGCTTTCCGCGTAGAAGGAGTCCGGCGTCAGGTTCAGCACCCCCATCACCAACACCCGCTCCCGTCTCCTCGTCCACTCGGTCAACCGCACCATCTTACCGGGAGAGTATACCACGGTGGCTCGGTGTACAACGCGGTCGTGTTGCCTCACGTAAGAAAGTACTCCTAGGATGTATCGT